>CAZWLV010000019.1:13113-17032 GCA_964634715.1 uncultured Lachnoclostridium sp.
GAGTAGGAAGAGACGGGTCGTGTACGTTATGACACAGGAAAGAGAGTCTGTAAGATGCGATAAATGGCACAAACAGAAAACAGGGTGGTACCGCGGATTTGTAATTCGTCCCTCGTAGGTTGACTACGGGGGATTTTTTTACGTGGATAGCGAGAAAAATCGTATGCTTGCATGAAGATTTGGCGGGCATCGTGATAACTTGGGAAGTTCGCGGAGCGTGCTTCTCATCGTTACGTGAGTCCTAAAAAAATAAGGTAGGTTTCCTTGTTGAGACTGCCGGAGCAGATCAGGCGATCTTTTGCAGGATAAGAGAAAAATGAAAAAAGGAGATAGAAATATGAACATGGATGCAATGAAAGCGGAATACCAGGAAGCACTTGCACTTGTAGAAGATGCGAAACAGCTGGCTGATTTCTGGGCAAAATATTTCGGCAAAGGCGGAGAAATCCAGAAATTAATGGGCGGCATCAAAAAAGTGCCGAATGAAGAAAAAAAAGCCTATGGACAGGCAGTTAATGAAGTGAAGGTGTTTGCACAGGAACTTTACGATGCAAAGAAAGCAGAGATCGAAAGAAAAGCGATGCTTGCACGTTATGAAGAAGAAACCATCGATGTGACACTTCCGGCAAAAAGCAGAGGTGCAGGAAATCTTCATCCGTTAACATCTATCAGAAATGAAATTATCGATGTATTTGCAGGAATGGGATTTGAAGTATTTGACGGTCCGGAAATCGAAGATGATGATCATAACTTTACAAGATTAAATGTATTAAAGGATCATCCTTCCCGTGATATGCAGGATACCTTCTGGCTGACAGAAGATCTTCTTCTTAGAACCCATACTTCACCGGGACAGATCCGTGTGATGGATATGAAAAATCCTCCGATCAAAGTTCTGATGCCGGGTAAAGTATTCCGTTCTGACAGTGATGCGACACATTCACCAATGTTCAGTCAGATGGAAGGTCTGGTTGTTGACAAACATATTACGCTTTGTGACTTACAGGGAATGCTGGATCAGTTCGTAAAAGCATTATTCTCAGGTGAAGTAAAGACAAGACTCCGTCCGTCTTATTTCCCATTTACAGAACCGTCTGTAGAAGTTGATGTCAGCTGCTTTAAATGCGGCGGAAAAGGCTGTTCTTTATGTAAAGGTACCGGCTGGATCGAAGTACTTGGCGGCGGTATCGTGAATAACAAAGTTCTTGAAAACTGTAACGTAGATCCGGAAGAATATTCAGGACTTGCATTTGGTATCGGTATCGAGCGTATTGCCATGTTAAAATACGGTATCAACCATATGGGTAAATTATTCGAAAATGACATCGAATTCTTAAAACAGTTCAAGGCATAATCGGAGGAAAATATGAAAGTTTTATATAGTTGGTTAAAAGAATATGTAGATATTGATATCGAACCAAAAGAGCTGGAAGCAAAACTGTTTTCAGCAGGGTTTGAAGTAGAAGGAATGGAATATCTTGGCGAAAACCTTGAAAAAGTAGTGGTTGGTCAGATCACTTCCATGGAAAAATACGAAGGAACACATTTGCAGATCTGCCATGTAAACTGCGGTGCAATGGGAGAAGATCATCTGATCTTAACAGGTGCAGATAATGTGTTCGTAGGTGCAAAAGTTCCGGCAGCACTGGTTGGAGCAAAATTACCATGCGGACTGGAGATCCAGCCGAGAAAAATGGTAGACATGATGTCTTATGGTATGCTTTGTTCAGGTGAAGAAATGAATCTGGATAAAGATTGGTATCCGGGTGCTGATGTAAACGGTATCATGATCCTTGCAGAAGATGCACCGCTTGGTATGGAAATGAGAGATTATCTGGAATTAGATGATTATTTATTTGACATTTCCATTACAGCAAACAGACCAGACTGTCATTCAGTGATCGGTATCGCAAAAGAGATCGCTGCAGCACTTCGCAAACCATTTAAAGCACCGGATATGACTTATACAGAAGATGGTACGGTAAATGAAGCGATCAGTGTAGAAGTTTTAGATAAAGAAACCTGTCCAAGATATTTAGGACATTATATTTATGATGTAAAATGCATGGAATCTCCATTATGGATGAAGAGACGACTGATCGCAGTTGGTCACAATGCGATCAATGCAATGGTAGATATCACAAATTATGTTTTGGTAGAGATCGGCCAGCCAATGCATGCATTTGATTTAAATGATCTGGAAGGTTCTTCTATCGTGGTAAGAAGAGCCAATGACGGAGAAGAACTGGTTACCTTAGATGAAAAGAAACGTGTGCTTAGTACGAATAACCTGCTGATCTGTGATAAAGTCAAAGGTGTAGGTCTTGCCGGCGTTATGGGCGGTCTGAACAGTGAGATCAAAGAAACAACAACAGAAGTTCTGTTTGAATCTGCAAAATTCTTAAGAGATAATGTACGTAAGACAGCCAGAGGATTGGGACTTCAGTCAGATGCCGCTTCCAGATTTGAAAAAGGAATTGACGAGTATACTGTAGAATGTGGTATGGCAAGAGCCTTAAATCTGGTGCAGACACTGGGTGTTGCAAAAGTAAGTTCTAGTCATTTTGACGTATCCGGCGGTGCTTCTACTGAAAAGAGAGTGATCAAAGTAGAAACAGCAAAGGTAAACCGTGTTTTAGGGATTGAAGTGCCGGAAAGCGAAATGGTATCTATCTTAGAAGCACTTCAGTTTGAAGTTGCACTTGAAAATGGAGTGCTTACATTAGCAGTTCCAAGATACCGTGATGATGTGGAAACCTATCAGGATATTGCAGAAGAAGTGATCCGTGAATATGGTTATGATAAAGTAGTGCCAACATTTTTGGATGATGCAAAAGTTACCAGCGGCGGTTTAAATGCGGCTCAGACGAAAGAACTTTCTGTAAAAGAATATCTGTGCAGTCAGGGATATTATGAAATTCAGACCATTGCCATGACAGCAAAAAATGAATTTGATATGTTCTTAATGCCGGAAGATGCAAAAGAAAGAAATGTTGTTGAATTATTAAATCCGATCACAGAAAACTTAAGCATTATGAGAACGATCATGGCACCATCTATGGTTCGTGTTATTGAAAATAATATCAAAAACGGTCACGAAGAAATGCGTTTCTTTGAACTGGCGAATGTGTATCTTCCAAAAGCACTTCCATTGACAGAAGCACCGGAAGAAAAGAAGATCCTTTGCCTTGGAAGCTGCGGATCCTCTGAAGACTTCTTTGCAATGAAAGGAACGTTAGAATCATTTGCAGGAGCAAATGACCTGACATTTACTTATACAAGAGGTAATGTACCATATTTACATCCGGGCAGAACTGCAGAAGTATATTGTAAAGGACAGAAGATCGGACATTTCGGACAGTTGCGTTATGAGATCGTTGACAATATGAACATTGCCGGCGGTAAAAAAGCAGATACAAAGATCTTCATCGCTGAACTTGATTACAGTACATTAATGACACTGTTTAAAGCAGGAATCACTTATGTGCCGGAATCAGGATTTGCCGGAAACAGCCGTGATATTTCCCTGCTCATCAACAAAGCAGTAGAATGCGGAACGATCGTGGATGCGATTACAGCTTGTGATACACTGATCAAAAAAGTGACATTATTTGACCTTTTTGAAAGTGAAAAATTAGGTGCTGATAAGAAGAGTATGGCGTTTAACATTCAGCTTGCATCTGATGAAAAAGATGTAACAGATGCCATGACAGATGAAGTGATCGAAAAAGTCTTAAAAGCACTGGAAACACAGTTTGGTGCTCAGATGAGAGCTTAATGGAGATTCAGATTTATGAATATTAAAGAGTTTTATTATGATCTGCCGGAAGAATTGATCGCACAGGATCCGCTGGCAGACAGATCGTCTTCAAGACTGCTGACTCTCGATAAAAACAGTGGTGCGTTTTCGCACCACGTT
>CAZWLV010000020.1:0-2888 GCA_964634715.1 uncultured Lachnoclostridium sp.
AAAAAGAAAAATCTGCATTATGGTTAGGCAGAGTTCTGTTTGGATTCTATCTGGCAGGACTCTGCTATTTCCTGTTTTTTGCAGAAAATTATGGCAGGACAGGGCAGGAAATTTATCGGTATAATCTGATACCGTTGAAAGAAATCGAAAGATTTTGGATCTATCGTGAAAAACTTGGAATTTATTCGTTTTTGAATCTGGCAGGGAATATACTGATCTTTCTGCCGGTAGGATTTTTTGTTCCGCTCCTGTGGAAAGACCGAAGAGGATTTTTGTTTACGGTATGTGTGACATTTGAAATGAGTTTTGCAGTAGAATGTATACAGCTGTTGTCCAGAGTGGGTAGTTTTGATGTAGATGATCTTTTGCTGAACACACTGGGAGGGATCCTTGGTTATGCAGTTTTAAAACTTTGTGAGAAATGGAGGCACCATGGCTAGATACCGATCTTATAAATTTACGGATAAGCACCATTCCAAAGGAGGGATCCGTTCCACGATCGCCGGAGCTGTATCATGCTTATTTACATTTTGGGCAGTTTACTGTGCATTTTCGGCAAAAGGAAATGCAGGAAATTATCTGGCAGTGTTTGGAGTACTTGCGATCGCGGCATGTGGTTATGGTCTGGTCACAGGAAAGAACAGTTTCCGTGAAGAAGAAAGTTATGACATATTTTCAAGACTGGGAACAGGGTTGAATCTGCTCCTTGTGATCTTTTGGATCGCAGTGACCGGTCTTGGATATTTTCTTGGTTTTTAGAAAAGAAAAACCGGGAAAAAGATGATAGAAATGAGGTTTTATATATGAAATGCAGAGAAATTTACAGAGAAGAAAATGAATCAGCAGCAGAGCGTTATGAGCTTGCTATGGAACGGATTCATGGAATCTGTACAGAAGAAATGGAAAATAAAAATTTTCAGGATTATTTTACCAAAACTGCGGAATTTATCTGTCATATCGGCACATTAGTGGAAAAGATTGAAAATGACTGGCTGAAAAATGCAGATGAAGAAGAACTCCGTGCGGAAAATCAGGCATTATATGCAGATATTCTGCCGCAGCAATATGAAAAAAGCTATGCGAATCCGGATTATGCAGTTGAAAAACTGGGAGAAGACTATGGAAAACTGTTCAGTTTTCTCTATGCTGAGATCCGCGGCATGATCGTTTATGCGTTTGAAGAACGAAAAATGGATATTACGATCCTGTGTGAACTTTTTGTACAGCTTTATACCTGTTTTGAAGAAGAGATGCCTTCTTATGAAGAATTAAAAGACATTGTATACTGGCACATGAGCGATTACTGTGATGTAAAACTGGAACAGCGTGTGCGTGATATGGTAGATCCGGAAATGAGCTTTGCCAGAGACATCATTATGGAAGAAGCACTGGATCAGACCAGATATCTGTATCTTTTCGGAGAATATGTATCAGACAGTGAAATTAAAACGGCACAGTTTTTAAATACACTTCCGGAAGAAAAGATCCAGAAACTTGCAGAAACTTTTACAGAAGGATACCGTAAAGGTTTTGAGATGGCAGGCATTGATCTTTCCAAGAAAAAGACGGTAAATGTACGTTACAGTCTTGGTTTTGAACGGATCATCAAAGAAGTCGTAAAAATGTTTGAAAAAATGGGCTTACAGAGCATCATTTACCGTTCTGCGGTAGCTTCGATCAATAAAAGACAGGCATTGAAGATCGGTTATTACGGCTGCATCGCCAATCCGCAGTATGAGTACGATCATCGTGCAGATTCAGCAATCTATCTGGATAAGGCGTTCGTAGAACGAAAACTGGGAGCCCTTCGTCATGCATATGATCTTTGCAAAGATCTGGCAAGAGTTCATGCGGGTCCGGCAGTGATGGAAGTGTTTGGTGAAACACCATTCGCACCGGTAAGCAAACAGACAGCCTGCAGCCTTGATGAAAAACAGCAGAAACTTTCCGTATATTATCAGGGAACATCAGGTCAGATGGTCAATGAATATATTCCGGGAGACGAAAGAAGTTTTACCTGTATGGCACTGCCGGTACCTGCTGTCGGAGAACCATATGAAGAAATTTTCGAAGAGATCGTTAAGATCAATACACTGGATTACAAACTTTATCAGGGAATCCAGCAGAAGATTATCGATGCACTGGATCAGGGAACAGAAGTACACATTTTAGGAAAAGATGAAAACTGTACGGATCTGACGGTAAAACTTCATGAATTACAGGATCCTTCCAAAGAAACGATCTTTGAAAACTGTGTAGCAGATGTCAATATTCCGGTGGGAGAAGTATTTACCTCTCCGGTGCTGGAAGGAACCAACGGTGTACTGCATGTCAGCGAAGTATTTTTAAATGAACTGAAATATACGGATCTGAAAGTCTGGTTAAAAGACGGTATGGTTACGGATTATTCCTGTGAAAATTTTGAAGATCCGGAAGAAGGAAAAGCATATTTTCTGGAAAATGTCATGTGCCATCATGACACTCTTCCGGTAGGAGAATTTGCCATCGGAACCAATACCACAGCCTACGTAATGGCAGAAAAATATCAGATTTCCCATAAACTGCCGATCCTCATTGCAGAAAAAATGGGACCGCACTTTGCCTTAGGTGATACGTGCTACAGCTTCAGTGAAGAACAGACCTTATATAATCCGGATGGAAAAGAGATCGTTGCAAAAGACAACAGCTGCTCACTTCTTCGAAAAGAAGATCCGTCAAAGGCTTATTTTAACTGTCATACAGACATTACGATCCCGTATAAGGAACTGAAACTGATCGAAGTACTCCATAAAGACGGTACACGTACAGAGATCATTCGTGATGGAAGATTTGTGCTTCCGGGTACGGAAGAACTGAACCGTCCATTTGCAGATTAAACAGGCTCTTTT
>CAZWLV010000020.1:2988-17006 GCA_964634715.1 uncultured Lachnoclostridium sp.
GCTTCCGGGTACGGAAGAACTGAACCGTCCATTTGCAGATTAAACAGGCTCTTTTTACAAAGAAACCATAGTTGGTTACTGTACAGACAGCAGCGGATCACTTGCGGATTTACTGCGTAAAAGAATGATTCAGGCGTGAGCAGGTTCCTTTTGCGAAGCAAAATTCTAAAGGAGCCTGCGTTTTACTTATGAATAGTTATGAGTAAAATTACATTGACATTAAATGGGGCAGTATGTAAACTGGACTTATAAGTAAACCTTTGCTTATAAGTAAAAATAACGAAGTAAGTCGTTATCTGATGAAGAAAATGATGATTTCAAGTGGTTCAGCAGGAGGAAAGATTATGGATTACAAGAACGCAGGTGTAGATATTGAAGCAGGATACAGATCCGTGGAATTAATGAAAAAACATGTAAAAGAAACGATGAGACCGGAAGTTTTAGGCGGACTCGGCGGATTTTCAGGTGCATTTTCCATGAGTGCATTCAAGGATATGGAAAAACCTACCCTTGTTTCAGGTACAGACGGTGTTGGTACAAAATTGAAACTTGCATTTTTATTAGATAAACACAATACAGTTGGTATCGACTGTGTGGCAATGTGTGTAAATGATATTGCATGTGCCGGCGGAGAACCACTGTTTTTCTTAGACTATATTGCATGCGGAAAAAATGAACCTGAAAAGATCGCAGATATCGTAAGCGGTGTTGCAGAAGGCTGTAAACAGGCAGGAGCTGCACTGATTGGCGGCGAAACAGCAGAAATGCCGGGATTTTATCCGGTAGATGAATACGACCTTGCAGGTTTTGCTGTTGGTGTTGTAGATGAAAAAGACCTGATCACAGGTGCAGACATTAAACCGGGCGATGTACTGGTTGGTATGGCATCTTCCGGTGTTCACAGTAACGGTTTTTCTCTGGTAAGAAAAGTATTTAGCATGACAGCAGAAAACTTAAATACATATTATGACTGCCTTGGAACAACTCTTGGCGAAGCACTGATCGCTCCGACAAAAATTTATGTAAAAGCATTAAAAGCAGTCAAAGAAGCAGGCGTTAAGATCAAAGGATGCAGCCATATCACAGGCGGCGGATTTTATGAAAACATTCCGAGAATGCTTCCTGACGGAGTTCGTGCAGTTGTAGAAAAAGACAGCTATCCGATCCCTCCGATCTTCAAAATGCTTCAGGAAGACGGCGAGATCGCAGAAGAAATGATGTACAATACATACAATATGGGTATCGGTATGATGCTCGCATTAGATCCTGCAGATGTAGAAAAAGCAATGGAAGCCATGAGAGCAGCAGGAGAAGAACCTTACATCGTAGGTAAGATCGAAGCAGGAGAAAAAGGAGTGACTTTATGTTAAGAGTCGCAGTTCTGGTATCCGGCGGTGGAACAAACCTGCAGGCGATCATTGATGCTGTGAAAGCAAAGGAGATCACCAATGCAGAAATTTCACTCGTGATCAGCAATAATCGTACTGCATATGCACTGGAACGTGCAAAAAATGCCGGAATTCCTTCGATGTGCATTTCACCGAAGGATTATGAAACAAGAGAAGAATTCCATAAAGCACTGACAAAAACTTTGAAAGATGCAGGAGTTGATCTGATCGTACTTGCCGGTTTTCTGGTAGCGATACCGGAAATGCTCGTAAAAGAATTTCCGAGAAAGATCATCAATATCCATCCGTCATTGATCCCGTCGTTTTGCGGCGTAGGATATTACGGATTAAAGGTGCATGAAGCGGCACTGAAAAGAGGGGTAAAGGTTACCGGAGCAACGGTTCATTTTGTGGACTGCGGTATGGATACCGGTCCGATCATTTTACAGAAGGCAGTAGAGATCGAAGAAGGCGATACGCCGGAAATCCTTCAAAGAAGAGTGATGGAACAGGCAGAATGGGTCATCCTGCCTCGTGCCATTGATATGATCGCAAATGGAAAAGTAAACTAGAGGAAATAAGATATGAAAATTTTAGTAGTCGGCAGCGGCGGAAGAGAACATGCACTGTGCTGGAAGATCGCTCAGAGCAAAAAAGTGGATAAAATTTACTGTGCACCGGGAAATGCCGGAGTTGCAGAGGTAGCAGAATGTGTTGCCATCGGTGCCATGGAGTTTGAGAAACTGGCAGATTTTGCAAAAGAACATGCCATCGACCTGACAGTGATCGGTATGGATGATCCACTGGTAGGCGGTATCGTAGATGTTTTTGAAGAAAAAGGACTGCGTATTTTCGGACCTCGTAAAAATGCAGCGATTTTGGAAGGAAGCAAAGCATTTTCTAAGGATCTGATGAAAAAATACCAGATTCCGACAGCAGCCTATGAAAATTTTGATGATCCGGAAAAAGCACTGGCTTATCTGGAAACAGCGAATTTTCCGATCGTTTTAAAGGCAGACGGTCTGGCACTTGGAAAAGGTGTTTTGATCTGTAATACACTGGACGAGGCAAAAGAAGGCGTAAAATCCATCATGCTGGATAAAGCATTCGGAAGTGCCGGAAACCAGATGGTCATTGAAGAATTTATGACAGGCCGTGAAGTATCTGTGTTAAGTTTTGTAGATGGAAAGACCATTAAGATCATGACTTCTGCACAGGATCATAAACGTGCATTAGACGGAGATCAGGGCTTAAATACCGGCGGCATGGGAACTTTTTCACCAAGTCCGTTCTATACAGAAGAAATCGACGAATTTTGTAAAAAATACATTTATCAGGCAACAGTAGATGCCATGAAAGCAGAAGGCAGAGAATTTAAAGGAATTATTTTCTTTGGATTAATGTTGACAGATCAGGGTCCTAAGGTGTTAGAATATAATGCACGATTTGGAGATCCGGAAACACAGGTTGTTCTTCCGAGAATGAAAAATGATATCGTGGAAGTATTTGAAGCATGTGTTGATGGAACGCTGGATCAGGTAGAACTGGAATTTGAGGACAATGCAGCAGTCTGCGTGGTACTTGCCAGTGAAGGATATCCTGTGAAATACGAAAAAGGACTGCCGATCCATGGTCTTGAAAATTTCAAAGATAAGGACAGCTATTTTGTATTTCATGCAGGAACCAGATTTGATGAGGGAAAGATCGTTACGAATGGCGGACGTGTATTAGGCGTAACAGCGACAGGTGCTACATTAAAAGAAGCCAGAGCCAATGCATACGAAGCAGCAGAATGGGTTACATTTGATAATAAATATTGCAGAAGTGACATTGGAAAGGCAATCGATGAGGTTTAAAGCCTCCGGAAAGGAATGTTGCCCACATGATAAACAAGTTAATCAGAAAAATCTTACCGATGATGTTCGTAATGTTTCTTGCTGTCGGTTTTCAGATGAATGCCCATGCAGCAGAGATTTCTGAAAATGTACAGGAAGAAGAAACAGAAACGGAAAGCTCACCACTGGAATTTGAGATCGCAAATTTCACTTATGAGATCGTAGAAGCAGCCACACAGGAAGATATGCCGGTTGGATTTACCATTGCCGATTGGGAATACAATGGTGAAGCTGTCAAAGCAGGTTTTACGGAAAATTCCAATATGGTCTGTGTCATGGGAAAAGATCTGGAAAACGGAAACAAATACCGTTTTATCTATGATCCGGTTCATGAACTGTTTGCACCGTACTTTGGTACGGAGATCAAAAACGGCTATATCTATACGATCCCGCTGTATGAAGATGCAGAAGTACCGTATGGATTTGTGGAATCTTATTTTGTGATCCAGACAGTACCGATGTTCTGCTATATGAGAGAAGATGCAGAACTGACACAGGAGGAGATTGCCGTAGGATCTCTTTCGGAAGATAATTATCTGGTATTTCTGATGATGAACGAAGACGGGGAAGAAGTACATTATACGTATGACCTGATCGACAGAACTTATCAGAGATCTCTTCTGCAGAAAGTAGATGCAGAAAAAGTAACAGAATTAAACGAGACCATCGATAAGCTTTCAGAAGATATCGGTACATTGAATGCCAATAATGCAGAACGTATGAACCAGCGACTGATGCTCATCGGTGTGCTGACAGCGGCAGTGATCATAATGGCAGGCGTGATCGTAAATCTGATGCTGAAGGTCAGAAAATTAAGTGGAAATTCAGAAACTTTGGAAGAAGATTTCGAAGAAGAGGAAGAGACAGAAGCAGTCATTTCAAAAGAGACGGATGATGTTTCAGATTCAGAAGATGATATCGAAATTTTTGATCTTGATTCGGAAGACTGATAAAAAACAGAAGTAAAGGGCTGTGACAGTAATGTCACAGCTCTTTGAATATAAAAAAAAGCTGGCTGTAAAACAGAAAAGAAAGATTTTGGTGAAACCTGTCGTTTGGAACAGCAGTACGGCGCCTTACCTTGCAAAAACATGGGGGAAATGGTAACATAACAATTCAGGAGGCATAGATCAATGAAAGACCAATATACTGATAAAGCAAAACAGGCCTTAAAATATGCAGAAAAAATTTCCAAAGAACTGGGACACTCCTATACGGGGACAGAACATATTCTGTTAGGACTGATCAAACAGAAAGATTCTCTGGCAGGAAGTGTACTGGCTGGATTTTATGTAGAAGAAGATAAGGTTTTAGATTATATAGATCAGCTCATCGCACCGGTGGAGCTGGCAGTATTTACATCCACAGAGGGATATACACCGCGTGCAAAAAGTATTCTTGCAGAAGCACGTCTGGAAGCAGATAAATTTCATGAAGAAAAGGTTGGAACAGAACATCTGCTTATTGCAATTTTAAAAGATTTTGAATGTATTGCATCAAAACTTTTAAAAACGTTAAATGTCAATGCAAGGGAAGTTTTCATGGAGATCATCAATTCCATGGGAGAACAGGGAAAACAGTATAAAGAAGAGCAGATGCGGGAAAGCCAGTCAAGGGAAAAAGGATCTTGTCTGGAACGATACAGCAGGGATCTGACCATGCTTGCCGCAAAACATCAGCTGGATCCGGTCATCGGAAGAGAAGAAGAGATCCAGCATCTGATCCGTATTTTAAGCAGACGTACTAAAAATAATCCGTGTCTGGTCGGCGAGCCGGGCGTTGGAAAAAGTGCCATCGTAGAAGGACTTGCACAGGCGATCGCTTTTGGAGAAGTACCGGATTCCATGAGAGAAAAACAGCTGATCATGCTGGATCTGACTTCCATGGTTGCAGGGACAAAATACCGTGGAGAATTCGAAGAACGGATCAAAAATGTTATCGATGAAGTGCGTGCCAACGGTAATCTGCTCCTTTTTATCGATGAGATCCATACGATGATCGGTGCAGGCGGTGCGGAAGGAGCGATGGATGCATCGAATATCTTAAAGCCGTATCTTTCCAGAGGAGAGATTCAGCTGATCGGTGCAACAACCATTGGAGAATACAGAAAATATATTGAAAAAGATCCGGCACTGGAACGAAGATTCCAGCCGGTTTCCGTAGAAGAACCTACGGCAGAAATGACAGTCGAGATCTTAAAAGGACTCCGTCCGGCATATGAAGCCCACCATCATGTGGTGATCACAGACGAAGCACTGGAAACAGCCGTAAAATTATCAAAACGTTATATCAATGACCGCTTCCTTCCGGATAAAGCCATTGATGTAATGGATGAAGCAGCTTCCAGAGTCCGTTTAGGAAACAGCAGAACGAAGATCCTTCACACTGCAGAAGAAGAGCAGATCCGGGAATTACAGGAGATCCGTGAAGAAAAGATCCTTGCAGAAGAATATGAAAGTGCAAAGGAACTCCGGGTACAGATCGAAGTACTGGAAGAACGTCTGAAAAAAGAAAAAAGAGCAGAAAAACGCAGCAAAAAGAATCAGCAGGTTCGTGCAAATGATGTAGAAGCGGTGATTTCTGTCTGGACTAAGATTCCGGTAGAAAAACTGGCGGCAAAAGAGACAGAACGTCTGAAAAATCTGGAAACGATCCTTCATAAAAGAGTGGCAGGCCAGGAAGAAGCCGTGACAGCAGTTGCAAAAGCGGTCAAACGCGGAAGAGTGGGATTAAAAGATCCAAAACGCCCGATCGGATCCTTTTTATTTTTAGGTCCTACCGGTGTAGGAAAAACAGAACTTTCCAAAGCATTGGCAGAGGTTTTGTTTGGCAGTGAAAGTGCGATGATCCGTGTCGATATGTCAGAATACATGGAAAAACACAGCGTTTCGAAGATGATCGGTTCACCGCCGGGATATGTAGGTCATGATGACGGAGGACAGTTAAGCGAAAAAGTCCGCAGAAATCCGTATTCCGTGATCCTTTTTGATGAGATTGAAAAAGCACATCCGGATGTCTTTAATATCCTGCTGCAGGTGTTAGATGACGGACGGATCACAGATTCACAGGGACGTGTGGTTGATTTTAAAAATACAGTGATCATCATGACTTCCAATGCAGGGGCAGGAGCGATCATTTCGCCGAAAAAACTTGGATTTGGTGCAAAAGAAGATGCCAAGGCGGATTATGAACGCATGAAATCCGGTGTGATGGAAGAGGTAAAGAGGATCTTTAAACCGGAATTTTTAAACAGGATCGATGATATTATCGTGTTCCATACGCTGAAGGAAGAACATCTGAATAAGATCGTAGGACTGCTTCAGAAAGAATTGGCACGCAGATGTCAGGAACAGATGGGCATCGAACTGATCTTCCGTGGAACGGTAAAGAAACTGATCGTTGAAGAAGGAAAAGATGAAAAATATGGTGCAAGACCATTAAAAAGAGCCATGCAGACAAAAGTGGAAGACGCATTGACAGACGAGATCTTAAATGGAAATGTCAAAGCAGGAGACCGTGTATACGTTGGTGTTTCCGGCAAAAAATGTGTCTTTCATGTAAAGAACGACTGATAAAGGAGTTGTTATGGCAAAAGCGAAAACAAGTACATTTTTCTGTCAGGAATGCGGTTATGAATCGGCAAAATGGATGGGACAGTGTCCAGGATGCAGGGCATGGAACAGTTTTGTAGAAGAAGCTGTTGTCAAAACGTCAGGAAAGAGTGTGTCCCGTTCTCTGGCAGAGGCAGTAAAGCCGGTTACCTTAGATGAGATCGAAACTTCGGAAACGGAGCGTATCAGTTCCGGAATACAGGAATTTGACAGAGTTTTAGGAGGCGGGATCGTTCCCGGCTCTTTGGTACTGGTAGGCGGAGATCCGGGGATTGGAAAATCGACCATTCTTTTGCAGGTATGCAAAAATCTGGCAGCCGCAAAGGTCTCTACGATCTATGTATCCGGAGAAGAGTCTTTAAAACAGATCAAAATGCGTGCAGCAAGGATCGGAACGTTTACTTCTTCTGTGAAATTCTTGTGTGAAACCAGTCTTTCGCAGATAGAAGCGATGATCTTAAAGGAAAAGCCGAAGGTAGCGATCATCGACTCGATCCAGACGATGTGCAATGAAGAAATTTCTTCTGCACCGGGCAGTGTCTCACAGGTAAGGGAGTCTACGTCGGTGCTGATGCAGCTGGCAAAAAAACATGGAACGATGATCTTTATCGTAGGTCATGTGACAAAAGAAGGTACGGTAGCAGGTCCTAGAGTATTGGAACATATGGTAGATACGGTGCTGTATTTTGAAGGCGACCGTCATGCTGCATACAGGATCCTCCGCGGTGTAAAAAACCGTTTTGGCTCAACCAATGAGATCGGTGTTTTTGAAATGCGGGAAGACGGTCTGGCAGAGGTTGCCAATCCTTCGGAATATATGCTCAGCGGAAAGCCGGAAAATGCCTCCGGTTCGGTTGTTGCATGCTCCATGGAAGGAACGAGACCGATCCTGATCGAAGTACAGTCACTGGTGTGCAGAACCAGCTTTGGGATTCCGAGAAGAACAGCAGCGGGGACAGATTTTAATCGTGTCAATCTGCTTCTGGCAGTTCTCGAAAAACGATTGAATCTGCCGTTATCTTCCTGTGATGCTTATATTAATATTGCCGGAGGAATCCGCATGAATGAGCCTGCGATCGATCTGGCGGTAGTTTTAGCAGTTATTTCCAGTTATAAAGACCGGCCGATCGATGAAAAGACCATTGTCTTTGGGGAAGTAGGATTAAGCGGTGAAGTCCGTGCCGTAAATATGGCAAGACAGCGTGTTATGGAAGCGAGAAAACTTGGATTTCACAGAGTTATCATGCCAAAGGTATCCGCAGATTCTATGGAAGCGGTCGACGGGATTGAGATTGCAGGTGTTGCGACGGTCATGGATGCACTGCGGTGTATCTGATGCTGAAAAAAGATGTTTTTCAGAGACAAAAATAGAAAAACAGCAGGAAATCGGAATTCAGATTTTTTTAATAAGAAAAACACAAATTTATCACAAATCGTTGTTACACTGTGTTCAGAAATAAAGAACAGGGTATCGAAAGGAGATGTTTTCCATGAGCGAATATAGATTTACAGGTCCATTTTATAGTGACAATGAGGATGATGGACAGCAGAATAATGAGCAGACTGGAACAACAGAAAATGCAGCAGGAACAGAAAATTTTACCACATATGATACTTCCTCACAGGATGATGCTGGTACAGCAGGAAATCCATACGGAGGAGAAACATATCATACAGAAGGAACTGCGGCAGATCCTGTAAAAGCGAAAAAGAAACAAAGACAAAAAGGATTTGGAAAGACATTATTAAAAACAGCATGTATCGCACTGGTAGCAGGTGTTGTCGGCGGCGGAGCATTTCTTGGAGTTCAGTACTATGGAAAGAATGTGCTGGGAATCGGAAAAACAGCAACAACCGTAGCGGAACTTCAGAAAAATACCGGAAGCCAGAATATGAGTTATAACGCATCTGTAAAAGAAAGTATTGATGTTTCTGATATTGCGGAAGCATGTATGCCGTCAGTTGTATCGATTACCAATAAAGGAGTTCAGGAAGTTCAGAGCTGGTTTGGAACTTATCTTCAGGAAACCAGCGGAAGCGGTTCCGGAATCATTATCGGAGAAAATGATACAGAGCTTTTGATGGTAACCAATTATCACGTTGTATCAGATTCTACGGAACTGAGCGTTTATTTCAGCTTCGAAGAAGATTCTGATGCACAGAATGTCGTAAGTGCAAAAGTAAAAGGCTATGATTCTTCTAAAGATCTGGCTGTGATCTCTGTACAGTTAAACGATATTCCGGATGAAGTAAAATCACAGATCGTGATCGCAACCATTGGTGATTCTTCAGAACTGAAAGTCGGAGAACAGGTCGTTGCCATCGGAAATGCACTGGGATATGGCCAGTCAGTTACGACCGGTATTGTCAGTGCATTAGGAAGAGAAGTGACTGTACAGGGCAGCAACGGAGAAAATGTAACCAATAAGCTGATCCAGACTGATGCAGCCATCAACCCTGGAAACAGCGGCGGAGCACTGATCAACATGAAAGGTGAAGTGATCGGTATCAACTCTGTAAAATTCTCTTCAGAAGAAGTAGAAGGTATGGGATATGCCATTCCAATCTCAGATGTAGAATCTATCATCGGTGATCTGATGAATAAAGTAACGAGAGATAAAGTAGAAGAAGGCAAAACAGGATATCTGGGTGTCAGCTGTATCAGCGTTGATTCTGAAGTTTCACAGATGTATGACCTTCCAATGGGTGTTTATGTAAAATCAGTAGTAGAAGGCGGAGCAGCAGATAAAGCAGGCATCCGTGCAGGTGATGTTATCGTAAAACTTGACGGAAGCAGTGTGGCAAGTTCAGAAGAACTGATCGAAGCACTGGGATATTATGAAGCCGGTGAAGATGTGGAACTGATCGTAAAAACGAGAGATTCCGGTTATCAGGAACAGACGATCACGGTCACTTTGGTCAGCAAAGAAGAAGCAGGCGTTCAGTAAAAGAGTATAAAAACAATTTGCAGACTTTATAAAAAAATTATGAAGAATTGAAAGGGGTATAGGCATCTATACCCCTTTTGTGTTAAGATAACGTCTGAACAGCGAAAAATAAGCTGATAGATTGACAGAAAGGCAGTTACGAAATGGAAATCAAAGACGAAGAATTGAAAGATATAGATAGAGAAGAACAGCCGGAAGAAAAAGAATATGAAAAATATTGTTTCGTGTGCAGACGACCGGAAAGTAAAGTCGGAAAAATGATCACCATGATGGAAGGAATGTACATCTGTCCGGATTGTATGCAAAAAACAATGGATGCAGTCAGCAACAGTCCGCTGGATCTGAGCAAATATACAGAAAACAGTGACGATCTGGAAATGCCGAAAGGCGGGCCAAAGATCAGTATGATCAATCTGGCAGATCTGCAGGGCTTGATGTCACCGAGAAAAAAAGTCAAAAAGAAAAAAGCAGACAGCAAACCTGCGATCGATCTGAAAGACATCCCGGCACCGCATAAGATCAAAGAACAGCTTGATGAATACGTGATCGGACAGGAACTTGCCAAAAAGACGATTTCGGTTGCGGTATATAATCATTATAAACGTGTAGCAACCAATACGATGGACAGTATTGAGATTGAAAAGTCCAATATTTTGATGATCGGACCGACCGGATGCGGAAAAACGTATCTTGTAAAGACACTTGCAAGACTTTTAGACGTTCCGCTGGCGATCGCAGATGCGACAACACTGACAGAAGCAGGATATATCGGTGATGATATCGAAAGCGTTGTTTCAAAACTTCTGGCAGCAGCAGACAATGATGTGGAAAAAGCCGAACGGGGAATCATTTTTATCGATGAGATCGATAAGATCGGCAAAAAGAAAAACCAGAACCAGAGAGATGTCAATGGAGAAGCAGTACAGCAGGGACTGCTCAAATTACTGGAAGGTGCACAGGTCGATGTACCGGTAGGATCCAACAGTAAAAACGGCATGGTTCCGATGGAAACCATCGATACGAGAAACATTCTTTTCATCTGCGGCGGTGCATTTCCGGGATTGGAAGAGATCATTAAGGAACGTCTGAATAAGCAGTCTTCCATCGGTTTTAATGCAGATCTGAAAGACAAGTACGATCATGATAAAAATATTTTACAGAAAGTGACCGTGGAAGATGTCAAGAACTTTGGAATGATCCCGGAATTTATCGGCCGTCTTCCGATCCTCTTATCTTTGGAAGCATTAACAAAGGATATGCTTGTGAAGATCCTTAAAGAACCGAAAAATGCGATTTTAAAGCAGTATAAAAAGCTTTTGGAATTAGACGAAGTGGAACTTCTCTTTAATGAAGATTCTCTGGAAGCCATTGCGGAAAAAGCGATGGAAAAAGATACCGGTGCGAGAGCACTCCGTGCGATCATCGAAGAATTTATGCTGGATATCATGTACGAGATTCCGAAAGATGACAATATCGGACGTGTGACTATTACAAGGGAATACATCGAACATACGGGAGGACCGTTGATCGAGATGAGAAGTACCCAGTCTTTGGAACAGAAAAAAGATCTTTAGATAAAAACTTTTTAGAAAACCGGTGGTCAGTGTCATACAGAAAAAAGCGTATGGCAGGATCAGCAGAGATGGAGGGAAAAATGAAATTTACCAAAATGCATGGAATTGGAAATGATTATGTATATGTCAACTGTTTTAAAGAAACGGTAGAACATCCGTCAGAAACAGCAAAGTTTGTCAGTGACAGACATTTCGGTATCGGTTCTGACGGACTGATCCTGATCAAGCCGTCAGACAAAGCAGACTGTTATATGGAAATGTATAATGCAGATGGTTCCCGTTCAGCGATGTGCGGAAACGGGATCCGTTGTGTTGCAAAATATATTTATGATTATGGTCTGACGGATAAAACGGAAGTAGACATCGATACGGCCGCAGGGATCAAACATATCGTATTGACCGTAAAAGACGGAAAAGTAGAAAAAGCGTGTGTAGATATGGGAAGACCGATCCTGAAACCGGAGCTTGTACCGGTCATCGGAGAAGGAGAACAGCTCGTAAATGAGCCGATCACCGTAGATGGAAAAACATATCGTATGACCTGTGTCTCCATGGGAAATCCTCATGCAGTCGTTTTTATGGAAGAAAATATAAAAGATCTGGAAATCGAAAAGATCGGACCTAAATTTGAAAATCATGAACGCTTTCCGGAAAGAACCAATACAGAATTTATGAACGTACTGGATCGTCATACGATGGATATGCGTGTATGGGAAAGAGGCTCCGGAGAAACATTTGCCTGCGGAACGGGAACCTGTGCCTCTGTCGTAGCTGCTGTTTTAAATGGATTGACTGAACGGAAGGTGCTGGTACATCTGCTGGGCGGAGATCTGGAAATCTACTGGGATGAAAAAGACGATCATGTGTATATGACAGGAACTGCGACGACCGTATTCGACGGCGAGATCGATTTATAAAGAGAAAATCTGATCAGCCGATCGTAAGTACAGTGAGGTAAAAAAAACGCAGTTTTCTCGTTGTTTTAACAAAAAATGCCGGAATGGAAATGAGATAGATTTCCGATTCCGGCATTTTTATGCACGAAAATAATCTGTGAAAAGATTACAGTAATTTAATTCCATGATATTCTGCTTCTTCACGCATATCGTCCGGCCAGATTGAACACTGTACTTCTCCGATATGAGCTTTTCTAAGATAAAACATACACAGACGGGACTGACCGATTCCGCCGCCTACCGTGTACGGAAGAGAACCTTCGATCACGGATTTCTGGAAAGGAAGTTCAGCACGTTCCTCACAGCCGGAGAGAGCAAGCTGACGGAGCAGCGTATTTTTGTCCACACGGATTCCCATGGAAGAAAGCTCTAAAGAACGGTTTAATACCGGATACCACACGATGATATCACCGTTTAAAGACCAGTCATCATAATCCGGTGCACGGCCGTCATGACGTTCACCGTTAGACATTTCATCACCGATTCCCATGATAAATACGGCACCTTTTAACTTTGCGATCTTATCCTCTCTTTCTCTGGAAGAATATCCCGGATACATTTCAGCAAGATCTTCGGAAGTGATAAAGAAAATATCTTTCGGAAGGATCTCTTCTATGTAATCATAACGGATCGACATATATTTTTCCGTTTTTTTGATCGCTTTATATACTTTGCGGACAACTTCTTTTAACGTGTCTTCATTTCGCTGCTCTTTTAAAATGATCTTTTCCCAATCCCACTGATCGACGAAAATAGAGTGAATGTTATCTGCAACTTCATCTCTGCGGATCGCATTCATATCGGTATAAAGACCTTCGCCCGGATGAAAACCGTATTTTTTTAATGCAAATCGTTTCCACTTTGCAAGAGAGTGGACAATCTCAGCAGTCTGGTTATCCTGTTCTTTAATGTCAAAAGAAACCGGGCGTTCCACACCGTTTAAGTTATCATTCAGACCGGATTCCGGAGTGACAAACAGAGGAGCGGTCACACGAAGAAGTGTCAGCTGTTCTGCAAGTGCCTTCTGGAAAAAGTCTTTGACTGTTTTGATGGCTTCCTGCGTTTCGTAAAGATTTAATTCTGAACGATAGTTTGCAGGGATTACTAAATTTTCCATAATCTTTCTCCTACGATACCTAAAAATATTTCTAATTAATTACTGATTATAGCATCATCTTTCAAAATAACAAGGAAAAAATCAGGGAGATTTGTTTGACCCTTCCTAAAAACTATGCTAAGATGACATTGTGTTTGGATCACAGTTTTGAATCCGGCATAGATATATTTTAGGAGGTACCGCAATGAGTAAAGGTACAGTTAAATGGTTCAATAATCAGAAAGGATACGGCTTCATTTCTGATGAAGAAGGAAATGATGTGTTCGTACACTATACAGGATTGAACATGGACGGATTTAAAACGATCGAAGAAGGCCAGGCAGTTGAATTTGAAATCGTAAACGGAGCAAAAGGCCCGCAGGCTGCAAATGTAACAAAGCTCTAGTTTGTTATACAGGTATTAAAAAACCACACCCTTGGGTGTGGCTTTTTTAATATTCACTGATCTCATAAATCACATTTAAATTCAAAGAATCATCAAAGCGATAGGAAAATGTATAGGAACTTCCAAGGATCGCATCGTATAAGA
>CAZWLV010000021.1:0-16828 GCA_964634715.1 uncultured Lachnoclostridium sp.
TATGAAAATATTTTGCAAAAAGGGGTTCAAATTATAGAAAAAGATGTTAGAATAGTCACTAATGGGAAGTTATGCCGTGTAACTGGAACAGTACATTTAAGTATTCCGGTGACAGCAAAGACTCCGGCAGTAATACCGGAGATCGATCATGGCACTTCCGGGGAAGGAGAAGACTCCATTTGAGTATTATTGAAACAACGTTGGAAATTCCGGTTGCTCATGCAGGCAATGTTTTTGGAAAACTAGATGCCCACATGAAGATTCTGGAAAAACATTTAGGAGTGACACTTGTATTTCGTGACGGTACGTTAAAGATCGTTGGAAATGGAAGCCACGTAAAAAAAGCTGAAAAAATTATTGAAAATCTGGTAACACTGTCTGTACGTGGAAACCAGATCACAGAGCAGGAAGTAAATTATGCTCTTGCCCTGTCTTATGAAGATAAAGATGATGCTATGGTAGAGATGGATAAAGATCTGATCTGTCATACCATTTCAGGAAGACCGGTCAAACCAAAAACACTGGGGCAGAAGCAGTATGTAGATGCCATCAGAAAAAAGATGATCGTGTTTGGTACGGGACCTGCGGGAACCGGTAAGACGTATCTTGCAATGGCGATGGCGATCGATGCCTTTAAAAAAGAAGAAGTCAGCAGGATCATTTTAACCCGTCCGGCGATCGAAGCAGGGGAAAAACTTGGATTTTTGCCGGGAGACCTGCAAAGCAAAGTAGATCCGTATCTTAGACCGCTTTATGATGCCCTGTATCAGATCATGGGTGCAGAAAGTTTTACGAAAAATATGGAAAAAGGTCTGATCGAGGTAGCACCTTTGGCCTATATGCGAGGAAGAACGCTGGATGATGCCTTTATCATTTTAGATGAAGCACAAAATACGACACCGGCACAGATGAAAATGTTCTTGACCCGTATCGGTTTCGGCTCTAAAGTCGTGATCACCGGTGATGAAACACAGAAAGATCTGCCAAAGGATACGAAATCAGGTCTTGATGTAGCATATAAAGTATTATCAAAAGTAGAAGACATTGCATTTTGCAAGCTGTCCAGCAAAGATGTTGTCAGACATCCGCTGGTTCAGAAAATCGTGCAGGCATATGAAGAATACGAAAAGAGAGGAAAATCATGACAGTTACAATTGAAAGAGAATCAGAGATACCACTGCCGTTTAGTGAGCAGGAAGTGGCAGAAGCCGTTATTTCTGAAACATTAGATTATGAAGACTGCCCGTATGAGGTGCAGGTCAACATTATTTTAACAACGAACGAAGAAATCCATAAGATCAATCTGGAACAGAGAAATGTAGATGCACCGACCGATGTGCTTTCTTTTCCGATGATCGAATATGCATATCCGGCTGACTTTACGATTCTGGAAGGTGACAGCATGGATAATTTTGATCCTGATACAGGAGAACTGCTTTTAGGAGATATCGTGATCTCCGTAGATAAAGTGATCGAACAGGCAGAAAAATATAATCATGGCGTAAAACGTGAATATGCGTTCCTGATCGCTCACAGCATGCTTCATCTTTTTGGTTATGATCATATGGATGAGCTGGAAAGAGAAACTATGGAAAACAGACAGGAAGAAATTCTGAAACGTCTGAACATTACAAGATAGGAAGAAGGTACCCATATGAAAAAAGCAAAATTACTGATGATGCTGTTGATGACTGCAGCAGTTGCATTTGGCTGTGGAAAAAATGAGATTTCCGATTCATCAAAGGATTCTGTATCAGATTCCGTGATCATCGAAACCGGAAATATGGTCAACAGTTATCTGACAGGACTTCCGGTAGATGAAGCAATCGGCCGTCAGCGTCCGATCGCAGTGATGTTTAATAACATTGAAGCAGGTTGTCCGCAGACCGGTATCAGCCGTGCAGATGTCGTATACGAAGCTCCTGTAGAAGGAAGGATCACCCGTCTGATGGGGATCATTGAAGACTGGCATGATCTGGATAAGATCGGTTCTGTCAGAAGCTGTCGTGACTATTATCTTTCCTTTGCACTGGAGTTTGATCCGATCTATGTACATTTTGGACAGGCAACTCCGTATGTAGGAGATCAGTTAAACAGTGATATGGTAGATAATTTAAGCGGTGCGGTGGCAGGGATCGATCATCCGGCAACCAACACTTTTTACCGTACAGAAGACCGAAAAGCACCTCATAATGTTTATGCAAGTGCTGAAGGTATCATGAAAGATATTGAAAAATTCGGTTACAGCCTGACTTATGATGAAGAGTATTATGGTAAGTTCAAATTTGTACCAGACGGAGAAACATTGGATTATTCCGCATATCCGGATGCTACATTGATCTATCCGGGTGGAAAAGAAACAAACAAAGCCAACGGATTTTCCAAAGTCGGTGCATATTTTGAATATAACGAAGAAGATGGAAAATATTACCGTTATCAGTACGGCGGAGAACATATCGATGATATGAACGGAGAACAGCTGGCATATGATAATGTAATCTTCCAGTATTGCTACGGAGAAGTCCGTGATAAAAATGATTATCTGGCATTTGAATGTTTCGGAAGTCAGAAGAGTAATAAATCGATCGTATTTACAGATGGTAAAATGATTGAAGGAACCTGGTGGAGAGACGGTTCTTATATCTCTCCTGCAAAATACCTGGATGAAAACGGTGACCGTGTTCTGTTAAACAAAGGAAAAACATGGATCTGTATCATCTGGCTTGATTATGAGGATGATGTAGTCATTGAGTAAGAAAAACAGTAAATCAAATTACATATTACAGGGAGCGATCCTTGGTTCAGCATCGATCATTGTACGTATGATCGGACTTGTTTATCGTATTCCGCTGGGAAGGATCATTGGAGACGTAGGAAACAGCTATTATTCCTGTGCTTATGAAGTCTATTCGCTGATCCTGCTGATCTCCTCTTACAGTCTTCCGCTTGCAGTTTCAAAGATCGTTTCTGCAAGAGTCGGCACAGGAGACCGGGTAAATATCCGGAGGATCTTAAAGTGTGCCCTTGGATTTGGTGCCGGTGTCGGTATCATCGGGGCAGCATTTGCATATTTTGGAGCAGATTTTTTAACAGGCACCTTACTGAATACACCGGAAGGAGCCATTTGTCTGCGTGTTCTTGCACCGTGTATCCTGATCATGGGAGTCTTAGGTGTAATAAGAGGTTATTTTCAGGGACTGGGAACCATGATCCCGACAGCTGTTTCACAGATTTTAGAACAGATCGTGAATGCAGTGGTTGCAGTCGTCGCAGCCTCCTATCTGTTTTCCTACGGTCAGAAGATTGACCGCATTTTAGGAACGGAAACGGCAGCTCCGGCATACGGTGCTTCCGGAAGTACGCTCGGTACAACACTGGGAGCATTGACGGCATTACTTTTTGTCGGATTTTTACTGGCAGTTTATCTGAAAAGAGAGAAAAAGCATCATTTTAAGAATGTCGAAAAAGAAAGTTATCGTTCTATCTTATATATTTTGCTGATGACGATCCTGCCGGTAATCTTAAGTACAGCGATCTACAATCTTAACAGCATCATCGATCAGGGAATGTTTAAAGCAATCCTTGAAAAGATTGGTGTTGCAAAAGAAGAGATTGATGTTACCTGGGGAATTTATTCAGGAAAATATAAGCTTTTATGTAATGTTCCGATCGCACTTGCATCGGCAATGTCTTCTTCCGTGATCCCGAATCTTTCCAAACAGCGGGATGACAAAAAAGCAGTGCGGAGAAGTGTGGGTGACGTGATCCGTTTTACGATGGTCATCAGTATTCCATGTGCGTTTGGACTGGGAATCTTTGGGAAAGAGATCATCGAAGTTTTATGGCCGGGTACACCGGATCTGGCAGCACAGATGCTGATGCTCGGATCAAGTTCCGTGATCTTTTACAGTCTGTCAACATTGACCAACGGTATTTTACAGGGAATCGATAAAATGCGTCTTCCGGTTATCCATGCAGCAATCTCATTAGGACTGCATATGATCCTGCTGTATGTTCTGACAGCAGTATTTAAATTGGGCGGAATGGCGATCGTATGGTCTTATATTTTCTTTGGAATTGTTGTTTGTGTTTTAAACAATATGGCGATCCACAAACATTTGAACTACCATCAGGAAGTAAAGCGTACATTTTTAATCCCGCTTGTTTCTTCCGTAATTATGAGCATTGTATCGAAAGCTCTGTATTCACTGATCTATACAGTACTTGGCGGCGGTACGTTTGCAATGTTATTGGGACTTGTGATCGCAGTGATCGTGGCAGTTTTCATTTATTTTGTAGTCCTGCTGGCATTAAAAGGATTAAGAGAACGGGAACTTCTGGCATTTCCGAAAGGATATCTTTTAGTAAAAGCTGCAAGAAAGCTGCATTTTAGGATCTGACGGTGCCGCATAAAAATCTCTGATTTTGGGAAAAATTCCTAAAAAGGAGGTTTTTATGAAAAAGAAAGTATGGTTTATAATAACACTGCTCTTTGCCTGTATACTGGCATATTGGAGCGGCTATTACGGATATCAGACAGGGCATCCTAAGACAGAAGTAATAGAGCCTTTTAACATGCAAAAATCTCTGCAGGTTCCGGAAAACGGAGAAGAAATTTCAGCAGAAGAATATTATATTGCAAAAAAAGAACAGGACATGCTGATGATCTATAAAATGCCGGAAGCTGTTCTGTATGAATCAATTGAAATAAACAGTCTGCATATTACAGAAGCAGAGGAAAAAGGACTGCGTGCCGGGATGATCTTTTCAGATCTTCCGGAAGTATTTGAATTTCTGGAAAATTCCATGAGCTAAGCAGAAGAATATATTTAAAAAGTTACTTATGAGAAAAAATTCATTTACAAAAAAATTTATATGGATAATGAAACATCATCAACAGTAACTGGAAAATTGGAGAAATACAAAAATGGATGATAAAAAAATAGAACGTATCAATGAGCTTTATAAAAAAGCAAAAACAGAAGGCCTGACAGAAGCAGAAGCAAAAGAACAGGCAGTACTCCGTAAAGAATTTATTCAGGCATTCAGACGCAATCTGAAAAGCCAGCTGGATAATATCGATATTAAGGAAGCAGATGGTTCCATCGTAAATCTGGGTGAAAAATATGGACACAAAAAAGGAAATTAGGGCGGCAGTCAAAAAAAGCAGAAAAGAAGCAGATCCAATGCTGATCCGTGCAAACAGTGATCATATTTGTGCTAAATTTTTAAATCTGCCGGAATATCAGGAAGCAGATTGTATTTTTGCTTATATGGACTGTAAAAATGAAGTAGAAACCAAAAAAGTCATCGAACAATGCTGGAAAGATAAAAAAACAGTTGCGGTACCAAAAGTTTTCGGGGAGATCATGAAATATTATGCCATTACATCTTATGATGATCTGGAGGAAGGATATTTCGGTATCCGTGAACCAAAGTTTGAAAAACTTCCTGAGATCATTCGTGAAGACGGACTTATGATTCTTCCGGGAGTTGCTTTTGATGAAAAAAGACATCGTGTCGGTTATGGCGGCGGTTTTTATGACCGTTATCTGGAACAGCATCCGGATATGAAAAAGATTGCCTTTGCCTTTGAATTTCAGGTATTTTCAGAAGTTCCTTCGGAAACTTTTGACAGACAGCCTGAAAAGATCATTACAGAAGAAAGAATCATTATTTGACAATAGAACAGAAGGGAACATATAATGAGAGTAATCGCAGGAAAAGCAAGAAGTATTCCGCTGAAAACAGTGGAAGGACAAGATACAAGACCTACCACAGACCGTATCAAAGAAACTTTATTTAATATGCTGCAGAATGAACTGGCAGACTGTTTCTTTATCGATCTGTTCAGCGGCAGCGGCGGGATCGGTATCGAAGCTTTAAGCCGTGGTGCAAGAAAAGCCGTTTTCGTAGAAAAAGCACCGAAAGCTGCGGCATGTATTAAAGAAAATCTGGAAAAGACCCGTCTGGAAGAACAGGCTGTAGTGATGGCCACAGATGCAGTCAGTGCCATTTACCGTCTGGAGCATTCGGAACCGGCAGATTTTATCTTTATGGATCCGCCATATGGTCAGCAGCTGGAACAGCAGGTATTGGAAGCATTGAAAAATTCTTCCCTTGCAGATGAATATACAACGATCATTGTAGAGGCAGACCTCCATACAGATTTTTCCTATGTGGAAGATCTTGGGTTTACCATTACAAAACAAAAGAAATATAAGACAAATCAGCATGTTTTTATCGAACGTGCATAAGGAGCCAATATGACAAGAGCAATTTATCCGGGAAGCTTTGATCCGGTAACTTTAGGACATCTGGATATCATCAGACGTTCCGCAGATAAAGTAGACGAACTGATCATCGGTGTTTTAAATAATCATACCAAAAATCCATTATTTTCCGTAGATGAACGTGTGGAAATGCTGCGTGATCTGGTTCGGGATTATCCAAACGTAACCGTAGAAGCATTTTCTGGACTTTCCGTAGAATTTGTGAGAAAGAAAAACGCCAATGTGATCATCAGAGGGTTAAGAGCGATCTCTGATTTTGATTATGAACTTCAGATGGCACAGACGAACCGTAAATTATATCCGGCAGCGGATACGATGTTTTTAACGACCAGTCTGGAATATGCCTACTTAAGTTCTACCACGGTAAAAGAAGTGGCATATTTTGAAGGGGATATTACCGGATTTGTACCGGATGCCATTATTGACAGAGTGTACACAAGAGTCCGGGAAAATAAAAATAAGCAAAAGGGGTAAATGCAATGACAAGCAGGATTGAACAGATTATTGAGGAGATTGAAGAATACATAGACCGATGTAGTTATCAGCCTTTATCAAAAAAGAATATTGTAGTCAATAAAGAAGGGCTTGAAGAACTTTTAAGAGATCTTCGTATGAAAACTCCGGAGGAGATCAAACGTTATCAGAAAATGCTGGCAAACAAAGATGCCATTCTGGAAGATGCACAGGTAAAAGCTAACGCACTTCTGGAAGAAGCTCAGACAAATGCCAATGCCATCGTACAGCAGGCAAATATCCAGTTAAGTGAACTGATCAGTGAACAGGAGATCATGAAACAGGCTTATGCACAGGCAAATAACGTGATCAACGAAGCATCTGTACAGGCACAGGAGATTTTAAATCAGGCAGTCGCTGATGCAAATGAGATCCGTATGGGAGCAGTGCAGTATACGGACAGTATGCTTGCAAATATGCAGAACATTATTCAGAGTACCATGGACAGCTATAACAGCAAATATTCTTCTCTGATTAATTCTTTAAACGGTTATTATGATATGATCAAAGAAAACCGTGCAGAGCTGGCTCCAACGCTTGGAACAGAAACGGAAGAAGAAACAGCAGAAGAAGCTCCGGCAGAAGAAGAGTAATCCATTATTTAAACAGCAGTGGAGCTACAGCAAATATCAGGAAAAAAATAAGTGCCATCAGCGTGATCAAAAGTTTATGGAATACATATTTTTTTAACGATAACGAGGTGTCTTTTATGACACTGCTGGTCTGAAAAATACAGCAGAAACCTCCAAAGGTGAGGGATAGGATTCCAAGAGCATTGCGGTAAATTCCGGGAGAAAGTTTGGAGATCATGGAAAGACCGCCGGTAATCTCAAGGAGTGCATAAAATAAAGGTACTGTTTTTGAAAGACTTTTCGGAAGAAACAAAAACACTGCTTTACAAAAAATCGAAAACAGGATCATATATCCGCAAAGACGGATCATGATGAGAAAACTGTCAATGATACAGACATCGATCAGCTGAACGATATTTTCAGCTGCTGATGTCTGTTTTTTGCTGTCTGATCCGGAAGGTAAATTTTTCGGACGTGTGATCAGACCGAAAAGCAATGAACTTCCGTAGATGATCAGAAGATACGGTATTGCTGACGATACATTCATAGCATACGAAAGACCATAGGAAATGCAAAATACCGGTGAGACGTTATTACAGAAGGAAAGCAGGTATTGTCCTTCTTTGGGATTTAAAAGTCCCTCTTTCATCTGAAGGGCGATCAGCCTTGCACCAACCGGATAACCGCATAAAAAACCGCAGATCAGGCAGAAAGCTCCGTTTTCCGAGCAATGAAAAAGATGACGGAAAAAAGGACCTGCCAGTTTTTGGATTCCATTGACCAGAGAGGTTTTTAAGATCAGCTGGGAAATGATCAGAAAAGGAAGCAATGTCGGAAGCAGGGTATCAAACCATAGAAGCAGTCCTGCTCTGGAAGCTTCCAGTGTCTCGGAAGGAAACAACAGCAGAAAAAGAAAAAACAGTAATAGGATTACGACAATACTCCGGTCTTTCATCAGCATCTCCGCCTCTTTTTTTACAGAATATGCGATAAAAAATAAGATTAGACGAAGAAAATGAAAAATATTATTTTTTCTCAGAAAAATCTGTTCTAAAAATCTCCGTCGGAACATATATATAAAAGGATTGTACGAACGGAGAGTATGTCATGAAAAAAATGTATGAACTGCGGCATCTTCTTTTAATGGTATTTCTGATCATTGTCATCACGACAGAACAATGGTATCTGAATACCGGTGTTTCTCCGACAGCAGCAAAGAATGAGGATCCTTTTGATACTTATATGGAGATTACGGATCATATTTTTGAGGATCTGCAGTGTTTTCCGGTGGTGAAAGAAGAAATCGGCGGGAATTATCCGGTTTCTTATGAAAACAGCTGGGGTGCCGAACGCACTTACGGGGGTGAACGACATCATGAAGGGTGTGATCTGATGGCGGCAGTCAATGAACGTGGGCGTTATCAGGTGTGCAGTATGACTGACGGCATTGTAGAAAACATCGGCTGGCTGGAAATGGGAGGCTGGCGGATCGGGATACGGTCGGATTCAGGGATCTATTATTATTATGCACATCTGGATTCCTATGAAAAAGCCTTTGAAAAAGGAGAAGAGATCCGTGCAGGGCAGATCCTTGGCCGCATGGGCGATTCCGGTTATGGAAAAGAGCCGGATACCAAAGGAAATTTTGACGTACATCTGCATGTAGGGATTTATGTAAAAGATCTGTCAGGCAAAGAACGTGCCGTAAATCCTTACTGGTATTTAAAACATTTGGAAATTTAAAATATTTCTATGATTTTTGACAATAGTTTGTTACAATACTAAAAGGTTGTAACATTCTCTCCGTTTCGATGAATAGGATGCTGAATTGAAAGGAAGGATTCTGTACGATGGAAATACAGATGTGGAGAGAAATCCTGGCCCCTTATGAACTGGCGGTCAAAGAACTTACAACAAAATTTGAATATCTGATCAAGGAACATCACGATAAAGGCTATTATTCTTCCATCGAGCGGGTAGAAGGCCGTGTGAAGAGTATTAGCAGTATTTTGGAAAAATGTCAGAAAAAAAATATTTCCATAGAAGATGTCACAGAAAAGATCGAAGATCTTGCAGGGGTGCGTATCATCTGTCAGTTTGTAGAAGATATCGAACGTGTAGCAGAGATTTTGCGGCAGAGAACTGATCTTACCATTAAACGGGAAAAAGATTATGTCAGCCAGCCAAAAGACAGCGGTTACCGCAGTTATCACATGATCGCGTGGTATCAGGTAGAAATGATGGACGGACCGAAAAAGATCATGGTAGAAATCCAGATCCGTACAATGGCAATGGACTATTGGGCAACCATCGAGCATTCTCTGCAATATAAATACAAGCTGCATATGCCGGAAGAGATTCAAAAACGGCTTCTGCAGGTATCAAATGCGACAGTTCTTCTGGACAGAGAAATGAGTCAGGTAAGGCTGGAGATCATGGTCTATTCAATGAATCATTTAGAACAGCTGGATCTTTTCCGCAAACAGTTAGATCAGATGAAAGAAGGGTATGATCCCCAATTAATAAACAAATGAGGTGACTTATGGAATTTCCCATTACATTTACAGAAAAAATGAAAAACATCCTTCAGAATGAATATGAAGACTTTCTGAAAGGCTATGATAGAACAAGACATTACGGACTTCGTGTCAACAGAACGAAACTGACCGCAGAACAGTTTCAAGAAATGTGTGATTATGATCTGGAACCGGTACCGTGGATCGATAATGCCTTCGAATACGATGAACAGATCTCACCTGCAAAACATCCATATTATTTTGCAGGATTATATTACCTTCAGGAGCCAAGTGCGATGACTCCTGCCAACCTGCTGCCGATCGAACCGGGGGATAAAGTGTTGGATCTGTGTGCAGCTCCGGGAGGAAAAGCAACGGAACTTGGTGCAAAACTGAACCATACGGGACTTCTGGTAGCCAACGATATCAGTAATTCCAGAGCAAAAGCACTGCTGAAAAATATTGAGCTTTTCGGAATCCCGAATGTACTGGTTACCAGTGAACCTTCTGATAAACTGGCTGAAAAATTCCCCGGATTTTTTGATAAGATCCTGATCGATGCACCATGCTCCGGAGAAGGAATGTTCCGTAAAAATCCCGGAATGATGAAAGACTGGGAAACTTATGGACCAAAGCATTACAGTGAACTTCAGCGTTCCATCGTACCAAATGCGATCCGTATGTTAAAACCGGGCGGAATGCTTTTATATTCTACCTGTACTTTCTCTCCGGAAGAAAATGAAGGTTCCGTACAGTTTATGCTGGATCTGGATCCTGATCTGGAAGTCGTAGAACTTCCAAACCGTTATGAAGGATTTGCACCGGGAAGACCGGAACTGATCGAAAATGGTTCAGAAAGTTTGAAACATTGTGTTCGTATCTGGCCTCATAAGATGAATGGAGAGGGACATTTTATCGCACTTCTTCGTAAAAAAGATCATGGAGAAACGATCGTAAAGAAAGAAAAAGTAAAAAAAGTAAAACCATTGCCGGCACTTTTGGAAGAATTTATGAAAGACTGTTCTTATCCGGTCAATGGCAACGATATTGAAATTCAGGAAGACCGTGTTTATCTGATGCCGGAAGGGATCAAAGGCATGAAGGGACTTCGTTTTCTTCGGAGCGGACTTCTTTTAGGTACCCTTACCAAAGATCGCTTTGAACCGAGTCAGGCATTTGCCATGGTATTGAAAAAAGACCAGTATCAGGCAGTGATCGATCTTCCATGTGACGATCATCGAGTAATCCGTTATCTGAAAGGAGAAACGATCGATGTAGACGATCTGCCGCTGGCAAGGAAAAAAGGCTGGCAGCTGTTTTGTACCGATGGATATCCGCTTGGCTGGGGAAAACTGGTCAATGGAAGTCTGCGTAACAAGTATCTTCCGGGCTGGAGATGGCAGTCATGATGCGGTTAGACAAATTTTTATGCGAAATGGGCATCGGAACCAGAAGTGAAGTAAAAGATCACTTAAAAAAAGGACTGGTAACCGTAAATGGCGAAGTAGTTAAAAAGCCTGAAACAAAGATCCGGGAAGGACAGGATCAGATCTGTTTTAACAAAAATTTACTGGTCTATGAAGCTTTCCAGTATTTTCTGTTAAATAAACCGGCAGGCTGTGTAACCGCCACCAAAGATCAACTTTCAGAGACTGTTATGAGTTTTCTTCCGGAAAACTGCAGAAAAGATCTTTTTCCGGTAGGAAGACTGGATAAAGATACAGAAGGACTGCTTTTGATCACCAACGACGGTCAGTTAGCACATGATCTGTTATCCCCGAAAAAACATGTGGATAAAACTTATTTCGCCGTCATTGATGGAAACATACAAAAAGAACATATAGAACAGTTTGCAAAAGGCATTGATATCGGTGATGAAACACTGACCATGCCTGCAAAACTGCATATTTTAAGATCAGGTGACATTTCAGAAATCGAACTGACGATTCAGGAAGGAAGATTTCATCAGGTAAAACGGATGTTTGAAGCCGTTGGAACGAAAGTCACTTATTTAAAAAGGATTTCTATGGGAACACTGACTTTGGGAGATTTAAAACCGGGAGAAGTCAGGATCCTTGATGAAGAAGAAATCCGGCATATCCGTGGATAATGCATATGCTGTCAAATGACGTTCTTTTCAGAGCGTATGGTATGACATAACAAACTGTAAAATAAAGAAAAAAGAATGGAGAATACAGATGATCGAACATATTCAGGCAGTGATCTTTGATATTGATGGAACACTGGTAGATTCGTTAGGACTTTGGCATGATATCGATGTTGAATACTTCCGTTTGCTGGAAATTCCGATGCCGCCATCGATCCAGAAAGAGATTGCCGGCATGAGTTTTACGGAAACGGCAGTTTATTTTAAAGAAACTTTCGAATTAACGGAAAAAACCGTCGATGATATCAAACTGGACTGGATCCGTATGGCACATGAAAAATATTTATATGAAGTAAAAGCAAAGCCGGGAGCGAAAGAGTTTATAAAATTCTTAAAACAAAAAGGGATCAAGATCGGCTGTGCTACCAGCAACGAACAAAGTCTTGCCAGAGCTGCACTGCAGCCACACGGTATTTTAGAATGCGTTGATTCGCTGCGTACAGCATGTGAAGTAGCAAAAGGAAAACCGGCACCGGATATTTATCTGAAAGTTGCCGAAGATCTTGGCGTTGCACCGGAAAATTGTCTGGTATTTGAAGACATTCCAAACGGAATGCGTGCCGGAAAAGCAGCCGGCATGACAGTCATCGGGGTAGCTGATGAGCATTCCAAAGATGATAAAGAAGAAATTGATACGATCTGTGATGATTTTATCAAAGATTACTATGAGATGTTAGAAGGGAAGATTGAGGTCAATTATGAGCTTTCTGCCGGTAAGTAAAAAAGAAGTAACTGGACAACTGGATTTTGTATATGTGATCGGAGATGCGTATGTCGATCACCCGTCTTTTGGACATGCGATCATCAGCCGGGTGCTGGAAAGTCATGGATATTCCGTAGGGATCATTTCCCAGCCGGATTTCAGAAACAGTGAAAGCATCACGGAATTTGGCGAACCGAGACTTGGATTTTTGATCTCCGGCGGAAATATGGACTCTATGGTCAATCATTATTCGGTATCGAAAAAGCATCGAAAAACCGATGCGTATACACCGGGCGGTGAGATGGGAAAACGGCCGGATCGTGCCGTGATCGTTTACGGCAATCTGATCCGCCAGCAATATAAAAAAACACCGATCATCATCGGAGGGATCGAAGCATCACTTCGCAGACTGGCTCATTATGATTACTGGTCAGATAAGATGAAACGTTCCATTCTTCTGGATTCGGGTGCAAACCTGATCTCCTATGGTATGGGAGAGCGTTCCATCGTAGAAATCGCAGATGCCTTAAATGCCGGGATCGCCATTGATGATATTACATTTATTGACGGTACGGTCTATAAAGCAAGATCATTGGATTCGGTGTATGATTATGAACTTTTGCCGGATTATGATGCACTTCTGGCAGATAAGAAAAATTATGCCAGAAGTTTTTTAACGCAGTATGAAAATACCGATCCGTTTGTCGGAAAACGTCTGGTTGAACCATATGGCACGCATTGTTATGTCGTACAGAATCCGGCTTCCAAACCATTATCTCAAGAGGAAATGGATCATATCTATGACCTGCCTTATATGAGAACATGGCATCCGATGTACGATAAACTTGGCGGGATCCCGGCTTTTTCAGAAGTAAAATATTCTCTCGTCAGCAACAGAGGATGTTTTGGCGGCTGTTCTTTCTGTGCATTGACCTTCCATCAGGGAAGGATCGTTCAGACCAGAAGCCATGAATCGATCATCGAAGAAGCAAAACTGATGACCGGAGAAAAAGATTTTAAAGGATATATTCACGATGTCGGTGGTCCAACGGCAAACTTCCGGGCACCTGCCTGCCAAAAGCAGCTGGAAAAAGGTGTTTGTCCGAAAAAACAGTGTCTTTTTCCGTCACCGTGTAAAAATTTAAAGGCAGATCATAAGGATTACATAATATTATTACGTAAACTAAGGGCTTTGCCAAAAGTAAAAAAAGTGTTTGTCCGTTCCGGGATCCGTTTTGATTATCTGCTTGCAGATCCGTCAAAAGATTTCCTGAAAGAACTTTGTCAATATCATGTCAGCGGTCAGCTAAAAGTCGCTCCGGAACATGTTTCTGACAAAGTCCTGAAAAAAATGGGAAAACCATCAAATGACGTTTATCAGAAATTTTCAGCGGAATATAAATACATGAATGAAAAGTTAGGATTAAAACAATATCTGGTGCCATATCTGATGTCCAGCCATCCGGGCTGTGATATGAAAGAAGCAGTCAGACTTGCAGAATTTGTCCGTGATCTTGGATATATGCCGGAACAGGTACAGGATTTTTATCCGACACCTTCCACCATTTCCACCTGTATGTATTACACAGGGATCGATCCGAGAACCGGAGAATCCGTTTATGTACCGAAAAATCCTCATGAAAAGGAAATGCAGAGAGCATTGATCCAGTATCGTGATCCGAAAAATTATGATCTGATCAAAGAAGCACTGGAGATTGCCGGAAGAACGGACTTGATCGGGTTTGATCAAAAATGTCTGATCCGTCCGAGAAAGCTGAGTCAGGAGAAGAACTCTTTTGGCAAAAAAACAGGAAAAACAAAAGCAGGAAAAGGTTCGTTCGGCGAACGTCAGGAAAAGAAAAAATCCACAAAAGGCAGATCCATACGAAATGTGCATTCAAAAAAGCACTGAATATTCGAAAGGACTTGTTTTAAAGAAAAATTCTGACTAGGAGTGATGCAAATGAAAAAAGTAAGCAAAGGAAAATTTGGCTATACATTAGCTCATAGAAAACGGCAGATCTGCAAAACATCATTGTATGCGGCATTGGCACTGGCAATCTTTCTGCTCGGACTTTATGCTACAAGACAGACAAACAATGTTCTGACCATTGTAGCAGTGGTAGGAGCACTTCCGGTTTCCAAAGAACTGGTAGGTGTTGTCATGAGCTTTAAAAGAAAACCTATGGATCCAAAAGTATATACACAAATTTCTGAAAAAGCAGGAGATTTGGAACAGATCTATGAGCTTTTATTTACGACTTCTGAAAAATCCTATGCTGTAGATGCCGCAGTGATCGAAGGAAAGGATGTGATCTGCTATACTTCTGATCCGAAATGTGACGTAAGGGAACTTCAGCAGCATCTTGTAAAAATGTTAAATGCCAATGACTATAAAGAAAACGTAAAAATATTTACAGATTTAAAGAAATTTACAGACAGGATCGGTGATCTGAAACGAAGGGAAAAAGAAGAAATCCCTTACACAAAAAATTCGATCTATCCGGATCTTAACAGAGATCAGCTGATCAAACATCTGCTTTTGGCACTGTCTGTTTAGAGGGAATATGAGACAATTAACTGTACACAAAAATGACGAAAATCAGCGTCTGGATAAATATTTAAAAAAATATTTAAAAGAAGCACCGGGAAGTTTTATCTATAAAATGCTTCGGAAAAAAAATATTGTATTAAATGGGAAAAAAGCAGACGGAACCGAAAAATTAAATGCCGGAGATGAGATCAAGCTGTTTTTTGCAGAAGAAACGCTTGATAAATTTACCGGAAAGACATCTGATGAAAAAAAACTTAGTTTTCCAAGAAAAAAACTGGAGATTTTATATGAAGATACCGATCTTTTGATCCTGAACAAACCAGCAGGAGAGTTATCCCAAAAAGCAGATGCAAAAGACGTTTCCATGAATGAATATGCACTTGGCTATCTGTTAGAAAGCGGTGCGGTGACAGAAGAATCGCTGAATGTATATAAACCTTCGATATGCAATCGTCTGGACAGAAATACATCAGGAATCCTCATCGTGGCAAAAACATATCAGGCAGCCAGAGAATTTGGCGAAGCACTGCAGAAACGAACCATCAGAAAATATTACCGCTGTATCGTAAAAGGACAGGTGAAAAAAGCGGAAACCATTGACGGTTATCTTTTAAAAGATGAAAAGACTAATAAAGTACAGATTTTCCATCAAAAAACTGACAACGCCTCGGAAATCCATACGGCATATTGCCCATTAAAAACAGAAAATGGATTGACATTACTGGAAGTTCATCTTATTACCGGAAGGACACATCAGATCAGAGCACATTTAAGTTCTATTGGACACAGTATTTTAGGGGATCCCAAATACGGTGATAAAAAGCTTGCAGAAAAATATCATGTAAAGTACCAGTTACTTCATGCGTGCAGACTGGAATTAGATGGATTTTCCGGAAATTTTGAAAAATATAACGGTATGTGCATTGAGGCAAAACTTCCGGAAAGCTTCAAAAAAATCATGACAGAGGATTAGGCAATGGCAACATGGAATTCCAGAGGACTTCGTGGTTCCGGTTTAGAGGATCTGATCAACCGGACAAATGAATCCTATCGGGAAAAAGGGCTGGCATTGATCCAAAAAGTGCCGACACCGATCACTCCCATTAAAATCGATAAAGAACACAGACATATCACACTGGCATACTTCGACCAAAAAAGTACGGTAGACTATATCGGTGCTGTTCAGGGGATTCCGGTGTGTTTTGATGCAAAAGAATGTCATACCGATACATTTCCCATCGCAAATATCCATTCCCATCAGGTGGAATTTATGGAAGATTTTGAAAAGCAGGAAGGATTATCTTTTTTGATCATCCACTATACTGCCCGTGATGTACTGTATTATCTGAATTTTACCCAGATGAAAAAATTCTGGGACAGAGCACAAAATGGAGGAAGAAAAAGTTTTCGCTTTGAAGAACTGGATCCGGATTATATCCTGCATCCGGCACACGGATTTTTTGTTCCTTATCTTGACGGGATCAATGTGGAATTAGAAAAACGTGGGTAA
>CAZWLV010000022.1:0-16118 GCA_964634715.1 uncultured Lachnoclostridium sp.
AAAAAGACTGTAACCGCACTTTCACAAGTACGATTACAGTCTTTTTGTATTACAATATCTCATTTAACAAAACAGAAACTTCCAATAAATTCTCTTTTATTTTATATTCCATGCTTCCTTCATACTTCCGAACAATTTGTTCGATGATCTGAATGCCCCAGCCATGTTGAACTTTATCTTTTTTAGAAGTTATGAATTTTCCATTTTTTATGATCGGTTTCACGGTAAAATCATTTTTTACGATCACCAGCAATGTTCGATTGATTTTCTTTATTTTTATAAACACTGCCTTTTCAGCAGCCTCTATTGCATTCTCCAGCAGATTTGAAAAAAATGAGCAGATATCACTGCTTTCAATACCAAGATCATTTGGAAGCAGAGGCGCTTCGATTTGCAGTATAACACCTTTTCCCGATGCTTTTTTATCCATTTCATGAAATATCACATCTAAAATTTTAATACCGGATCTTTTTTTAATTTCGCTATATTCTTTGGAAATTCTTAATTTTTCCAAATATGCCATTGCAGATTCCTGTTCTTCATTCTTCATCAGATAATATAACACTTCATAATGATGTTTCATATCATGATACATCTGAGCATTCGCAGTATACAGATCATTGATCTGCATATAATTCCTTTCCAGCATGCTGTTTTTCGTATTCAAAATTTCCATCTGACTCAATAGATCATGATATCGAATCACAAAGTAATTACCAAACAAAAACAAGAGCACCACGAAAAAAAATAAATACCAAAAGATTCCTGCTTTTATAGAAAAGCTGTTGATCAATACTGCTCCAAAAAAACAACTCCCTACAAAACCTACAATTGATGTCCATGAAAGCAGTTTCATGTTTTTCATTTCCATGATCCATGAACGGGAACTGACATACTTCATAACAAGTTCATTTAAAAGGTACCATAAGAAAATATTAAAAATAAGATATCCTGCCCTGATAGTACCTAATTCACCGGTACATTTATGGATCAGATCACTTCCTCCCCAAATTCCTGTGAGAGTTATCACGATATTTCCCTCCCAGAACAATGTAAAGAAATATCCTCCGACGACCGCAAAGGTCTGTACCAGATCATTTTTCCAAAGTAATTTTACTGCTGCAAAAACGACCAGCATTGCCACACATACCGTATAGACTGAGATCAACTCAATCCGATTCATCAAAAAAATGAGGAGCGTATATACGACTTTTAAAATATACTCTGTTTTCTTATTTTTCCATAAACTTAATTCTTTTCTTTCAAAAAATCTGTCAATCCAACGATATAGCCAGTAAATTTCATGATAAGTACCAAGCACATCCAACAGCATCGCAAATATTTTCATGATCCTTCTGTTCCTGTCCAATATTTTCGAAATTCATTTTTGATCTCCGTAATCCGTTCTCTGCCCATCCGAAGCTTTGTTTCATCATTTAATATAATATCGCCTTTGCTGATTCTGGATATGTACAGCATATTACAGATACAGCCCCGATCCAGCCAGATAAAATCTGGTTTTGGAAGCTCTTCATAAACCTGTTTTAATGTCTTCCGCACTTTTTCACATTTTCCATTTGAAAGTTCTATATAAGCATATTTTCCTTTATGATGGATATAAGTAATCGTTCTGGTTCCTAACCTTTGAAGGCCATCGCGGTTTTCTATATAGATAAATCTGTTTTCACACTTTCGCAAAACTTCAACCGCATCCTGAATCGCCGGAAACAGCATTTCTTTCATATACTTTTTAGGTACAAACCGAAAAGGCTGGACTTTAAAAGAATCATATACATATTTTTCATGCGAAGTGATCAGAATCGTCAAAACCTCCGGTAAATATTTTTTCACTTTTTCAGTCAGACTGATCCCATTCACTCCCGGCATTTCAATATCGAGAAAGAGCAGATCTACCTTTAATCCCTCTGCAATCTCATTGAATAATATCGTACTGTCTGAAAAACATTTTATTTCACAGCCTTCCCCCTGTTTCTCCAGTGATCCTGCTACCTCTTTTTCGATTTCAGACAAGAATTCTTTGGAATCATCACAGATTGCAATCCTGAACATTTTTCAAATTCTCCTAAAATTCCGTACGCTGCTGTTTAATTCTTAAAAAACAGTTTACAGATCAGATAACAAACATGATAACATTTCATCTGCATCAAACGTAAAAATATACGGATCGTTATCGGCAGCTGATCCATGGTATGCTCGTTTAATGCTTTTTTTACCGTTTCATCTGTACAATATCTTTGAATGACAGCAAGTGCCGATTGCTTTCCTTCCGTATTACGGATCACACCATTTTTCAGACCGATCACAGCAAGCCCTAAAAAATCATTGGTGATCTGTGCAGAAAAATCATATCCCTGTTTTTCTGCACTGATCTCTTTTAATCGTTTTTCCATTACTTTAATCTTGTCCAGATAATAGGGATCATATTTTCCTGTCATGGACTTTTGATTAAACCAGTAATGATACGGATAAAAATCCTTTACGACCGACATACTCTGAGCATCTAAAAGCACCGGCAAGGTCAGCTGCATGTCTTCTCCGACCGTTACCTCTTCTTTGCAAAGCGGCAGATTGTTGTCCACCAGTTCTTTTCTGTAAAGTTTGGTCACTCTGGCAGGCTGCAGCGTTCTTCCAAAAAATCTTCCATCATTGATCAATGTCGGATAAAGTTTTTCCAGTTCCTGACGATCATAATATTCCTTCGTAAACCTAGAAATTTCCTTCCGGTTTTCCATTCCGGAAGCTTCATAATCAAAGACCAGACCACAGACTACGAGATCCGAATCATATTTTACGGCAGATTCCCACATCCGTTCATACATATCCGGTTCAATCCAGTCATCACTGTCCACAAATCCAAGATAAGAACCTTTTGCTGCCTTTGCACCTGCTTTCCATGCACTGGTAAGCCCTCCGTTCGGTTTGTGGATAACACGGATCCTCTGATCTTTTTTTGCATACGCATCACAGATTTCTCCACTGCGGTCTGTTGCTCCATCATCTACCAAAATAATTTCCAGATTTTCCTTGGTCTGTTTTAAAATACTGTCAATACATCTTGGCAGCAATGCCTCCACATTATATACCGGCACGATCACACTAAGTTCGGTCATATCTGTTCCTTCCTTAATCAAGTGTTTCTGCTTCTGCCAGCCAGATAGATGCACATGCATCACTTGGCATACGAAGATCTCCCCTCGGTGATACGCTGACGGATCCTACTTTTGGACCATCCGGCAGACAGGATCTCTTAAACTGCTGTGCAAAAAATCTTCTGTAAAATGTCTGAAGCCATTTTTTGATAGTCACTTTATCGTATTCTCCTGCAAATGCATTTTGTGCCAGCAGATAGATCTTTGCCGGAGAAAATCCGAATCTTAAAATATAGTACATAAAGAAATCATGCAGTTCATACGGACCTACGATATCTTCTGTTTTCTGTGCGATCTCCCCGTCTTTCGGCGGAAGAAGTTCCGGACTGACCGGAGTATCTAAAACATCCAGAAGAATTTCTGAAATTTCTGCATTTTTACAGCTTTCCGCATAATAACGAACCAGATGACGAACCAGTGTTTTCGGTACAGAACCATTCACACCGTACATGGACATATGATCTCCATTATAGGTTGCCCATCCAAGAGCCAGTTCTGACATATCGCCTGTTCCGATGACCATTCCGCCTAACTGGTTGGCAATGTCCATCAGCACCTGTGTACGTTCTCTTGCCTGTGAATTTTCAAAAGTAACATCATGACATTCTTCATCATGTCCGATATCCGCAAAATGTGTCCGTACAGCATCTTTAATATCTACTTCCCTAAGCTCTGCTCCTAATCGTCTGGTAAGTTCACAGGCATTACGGTACGTTCTGTCTGTCGTGCCAAAACACGGCATGGTCACCGCCGTGATGCAGCTTCTTGGCTTTCCAAGAAAATCAAATGCCAGTGCAGTTACCAGAAGTGCCAGAGTAGAATCCAGTCCTCCGGAAATGCCGATCACAGCATGCTGACAATTCGTATGTTCCAGACGTTTTTTCAATCCCATTGCCTGAATTTCAAGGATCTCTTCACAGCGTTTTTTCCAATTTTCTTTTCCCTGTGGGATAAATGGTGCCGGATTGATCCGTCTTGTAAGCAGAAGCGGTCTTTCTTCTAATTCAAAATCCACTTCCAGATAACCGTCATCTACCGGATCTGATGTCACAAATGTCGTACTTCTGCGGCGTTCTCCCGTAACACGTTCGATATCAACATCTGCATAAATGATCCCTGCATGGTACTTTTCGGATTCTGCCAGCACCGATCCGTTTTCTGCGATCACATCGTGTCCGCTGAACACAAGATCCGTCGTAGATTCTCCTTCTCCTGCGGAAGAATAAATGTAAGCACAGTACAGTCTTGCTGACTGCCCAGCGATCAAGGTTCGTCTGTAATCACTTTTTCCTGCTGTTTCATCACTGGCAGAAAGATTGACAATGACGGTCGCTCCATGAAGTGCATGTGACACACTTGGAGGATTGGCTGTCCAGAGATCTTCGCAGATTTCTGCTGCAACTACCAGACTGCTCATATTTTCGCAGGTAAATAACAGGCTTGTTCCAAAAGGAACCAGTTCCCCTTCAAAATCAATATATTCATATCCTGATTTTCCCGGTGTGAAATTTCTGGCTTCATAAAATTCTGCATTATTTGGCAGAAAACTTTTTGGAACAATTCCTAAAAGACGGCCTCTCTGGAATGCTGCTGCCACATTATACAATTTCCCACGATGTTCCCATGGAAGTCCTACAAATATCAGCCCGGAAAGCTCTTCACTTACTTTTACCAGTCTTGACAGCTCTTTTTTAGAAGCTTTGATCAGAAGATCCTGTGAAAAAAGATCTCCGCAGGTGTACCCTGTAATACAAAGTTCCGGAAAAACAATAATGCCGGCTCCATTTGCAGATGCTTCCCGCATCATTTTTTCGATCTGTCCCCCATTATAAGTAACATCTGCTACCCTGATCTTTGGTGTCACTGATGCTGTTTTTACAAACCCGTAATTCATCTTATCTGCTCCTTTGAATGAGTTTTTTCAGTTCTTCTACCGTAAATTCATATTTTTCATTACAGAAATGGCAGTTTACTTCGATGGTCTTTCCATCCTGTACCATTTCATTTAAATTTTTACGTCCGACACCGATCAATGCTTTTTCCACACGTTCTTTATCACAGTTACAGTAAAACTGTGTCGGAACCGTATCCGTGATCTCCAGTCCGAATTCTCCTAAAAGTTCTTCGAGGATCATTTCCGGAGTATAGCCATTGTCCAGCATTGCTGTCACGCTCTTTACATTGGCAAGTTTTTCTTCCAGTCTGTCTACGATCTTTTCATCGATAAACGGCATCAGCTGAATGATAAATCCGCCTGCCTGTTTTACCGTATTATCTTTATTCATCAAAACACCAAGACCTACCGCAGAAGGTACCTGTTCGCTCGTCGCAAAATAATAAGTCAGATCATCTCCGATCTCTCCGGTTTTCAATTCTACCGTTCCGTTGTATGGTTCTTTTAATCCCATATCTTTAATGACATTTAAGATCCCGATGCCGATGGCTCCGCCTACATCTAATTTGCCATCTGCATTTGGAGGCAGCATGACATTTGGATTATCTACATATCCTTTTACATTTCCCTGACTGTCAGCAGTTACCGTATTGCCGCCCAAAGGTCCGCTTCCTTTCATCTGAAGGGTTAAAACGTCTTTTTCTCCCTTCATCATCACGCCCATCATTGCACCGGCACTTAACAGTCTTCCAAGTGCTGCCGTTGCTACCGGACTTGTATTATGTGCTTCTCTTGCTTTTTCCACTAATTCTTTTGATGTCACTGCAAATGCACGGATCTGCTGGTCAGCCGCCATGGCTCTAACAATATAATCTCCCATTTTAACACTCCTGTCTGGCAGGTCGTCTGCATACGAAATAAATCCGCTCAGAATCTTCTGCCGGTAATTCTCTGGTAAATGCATCATAAACGTGCAGCAGTTCTAATCCTGATTCCATGATCAGCTCTTCCACTTTTTTCTGCTCATATGCACGCTGCAGATGCGTTTCTTCATATTTTGTAAATCTTCCATCTTCATCTTTTACAAATAAAGCAAGATCATACTGGTTGATCTCTTCTTCTTCATCATAATAGTTTTCCCAGATAAAGCTGGATTCTTCCCTGTCTTCCGCAAATGTATGATCTGACAGGATCTCTCTGTATTTATACATGGTGTTCATATCAAAGATAAAGATCCCATCATTATCCAGATAATTATGCACCAGACGGAACACTTCCAGAAGATCTTCGTCTTCCAGAATATAGTTCATGGAATCGCAGATGCTTACGATCCCTTTTACGGTACCATAAAGTTCAAATTCCCGCATATCCTGTAAAAGATACAGGATATCCTGTCCTGATTCCATCTTTTTTTCCATGGCAATTTCCAGCATTTCTTCTGAATTATCGATTCCGATCATATCAAATCCGGATCTTGCCAAAAGTTCTGTCACACTGCCTGTTCCGCAGCCAAGATCTAATAAGATCCCTTCTTCAATCCCTTCTTCACAGAGCAGTTCTTTCACATAATCTGTCCATTCTTCATATGGAATATTATCCATAAACAGATCATATACCTTTGCAAATCCACTGTACGCTTCCATGAATACTCCTTAAATCGCTCTTGTTGCTGTTTTCAGCCATTCCAGTTCTTCTGCTGTCATATACGGTGCGAGTTCCTGATAAACTCTGCTGTGGTAATCATTCAGCAGTTTTTTCTCTTTTTCATCTAACATTGATACTTCCACCGCATCAAGATCAAACGGAACCAGTGTCAATGTTTCGAAATTTAAGAATCTTCCATACGCTGTTTTTGCAGCCTCTTTACAAAGGATCAGATTTTCCAGACGGATTCCGTGTTTTCCTTCCGGATAAAATCCCGGCTCATTGGAAATGATCATGCCCGGCTGGATCGCACCATCATCGCCGGCTCCCGGTCTCTGTTTCCAGTTGATCCTTCCCGGTGCTTCATGAACATTTAATACATAGCCGATTCCGTGACCGGTACCATGATTATAATCGATTCCTTCTTCCCAAAGTGCCTGACGTGCCATGATATCCAGATTTTCTCCGGTACATCCCTCTCTGAATGTTACAGCTCCCAGTCTCAGATTACCTTTCAGAACCAAAGTAAAATCCTTTTTCTCTTCTGCTGTTACCGGTCCCATCGCAAAGGTTCTGGTGATATCTGTTGTTCCTTCTAAATACTGTCCGCCGCTGTCGATCAGAAGCAGTCCTGACGGCTCAATCTTGGCATTACTTTCTTCTGTTGCACTATAATGAACGATCGCACCATGAGGACCATATCCGCAGATGGCTCCAAAACTTTCTTCGATAAAATCTTCCTGTGCTGCACGGAAATTTCGAAGACATTCTTCTACGGAAAGTTCTGTCATTTCTGTTTTTCCGGCATTGGTTTTTAACCAGTACATAAATTTTGTCACTGCAACACCATCTTTTCGATGTGCGATTCTCATATTTTCCTGTTCTTTTTCGTTTTTGATGCATTTTGCAAGTGCGACCGGTGTCAGTCCCATGATCCGTTCCATCTCATTTGGAATATTTTCCATCAAGGCATAGCTTGTTTTCTGATCATCCAGCCAGATGTTTTTCTGTTCCAGTGTTTTTACGTATTCGTAAACATTCAGATAAGAATCCAGAAGGATTCCGTCTTTTACAAGCTCGATCTCCTGTTCTGCATTCAGACTGCCTTTCTGGATAAAGAGACGTGTTTCTTTTTCTGTGATCACACAGAAAGATAATACTACCGGATTATAATCAATATCATTTCCTCGCATATTAAAAAGCCATGCAATATCGTCAAGGGAAGTCAGCAGCAGGCTTTCTGCTCCTTTTTCCTGCATTGCTTTTCTTACATCTGCAAGTTTTTCCCTGCGGGTCAGACCACAGCTTTCATCACTTAAGAACCATGCCGGCTTTTTAGAAAGTGCCGGTCTGTCTTCCCAGATTTCTCCTACCAGATCTTTTTCATACTGTATTTCAACCTTACGGTCTCCCAAAGCTTCTTTTACTTCTTCCACAAAACCGGCACTGACACATCTGCCGTCAAAGCCAAGCGTCATGCCTTCTTTTAAATGTTCTTCCAGATATTCCACCAGTGTCGGAACACCTTCTTCGCCCATTTTCATAAGCTCTGTACCGGTTCCGGAAAGCTGTTCTGCTGCCTGCAGAAAATATCTTCCGTCTGTCCAAAGACCTGCAAAATCCATTCCTACCAGCATCGTTCCCGCACTTCCCGTAAAACCGGAGATCCATTCTCTTGACTTAAAATAATCTCCTACATATTCAGAAGCGTGAAAATCATCTGTTGGGATCACATAATAATCAATTCCTGATGTTTTCATCAGACTGCGTAATCTTTCTACTTTCATAATCATTTCCTTTCTTCGTTTAAAAATGGCTCTGCCACGTTTGTAGCAGAGCCATCAATCTTTCTTATTTTGCTGACAGATACTGTTCGATGCTCTGAATTGCTTCTTTCTCATCTGCTCCATCTGCAGTTACAGTTACCTGTTCCCCCGGTGCAAGCCCTAAAGTCATCATTCCCATAATACTCTTCGCATTGATTTTCTTATTGTCAGCTTCCACATAGATGCTGCATTCATGCTGACTTGCCACCTGCACTAAAAGTGCAACCGGACGAGCTTCCAATCCAGACTGAAGCTGAATTGTCATACTTTTTTTGATCATATTCGTTTTTCCTCCCTACGACTCCTCAAGTCTTCTGCTAATTCACCCAGTTTTTTCAATCGATGGTTCACCCCTGATTTTCCCAGCGGAGGATCCATCAACTCCCCTAATTCCTTCAGCGCCGCCTCAGGATATTGTAATCTTTTTTTTGCTGTTTCTGCCAGACCTTCCGGCAGATTGTCCAATCCGATCCTGCTTTCCAGAAATTTGATGTCCTCTACCTGCTTTACTGCCGCAGAGATCGTCTTTCCCAGATTCGCCGCTTCACAATTTACCTGACGGTTGATCGAATTCCTCATTTCCTTTAAGATCCTGATATTTTCAAATTCCATCAATGCCGTTGAGGCTTCCATCACACGAAGCATATCCGCAATCTGTGATCCCTCTTTCAGATAAACTACATAGTGACCTTTTCGTTCGACGATCTTACCATCCAGATCAAAATATCCCATCATACCGCAGATCTTCTCCGCTTCCTCATAAGATGAAAATACGATCTCAAGATGATAAAATTTTTCAGGATCACTGATCGACCCGGACTGCAAAAAAGCTTCTCTGATCTGTTTCTTCGCTTCCTGCTCAGAACATGCTCTCAGCCCTTTAGTTGACATCTTACTTGTTTTTTGCTTTAAAGTAAAGTCTTTTCTTGAAATTACAGCGATTTCTTCCTTAACTTTCGAAGAAAATGACATCTTTCCCCTCACGATCTACCATACATTTCCTGAGCGTTTTCCATCTTTCTGGATATCCCTATGCTCAATCTTAATGGCATAATTCTGATTTTTTCTTAATGCATCGTATAATTCTGATGCCAATGTTACCGAACGGTGCTTTCCTCCGGTACAGCCTACGGCAATGACTAACTGGTTCTTTCCTTCACTGACATAATTCGGGATCAAAAACTCTGTCATGTCCGTCAGTTTTGCCAGAAATTCTTTTGCGACGTCAAATCCCATCACATAGTCATGTACCAGTGCATCATTTCCCGTCAGATGCTTCATTTCATCATAATAAAATGGATTCGGTAAAAATCTCACATCAAATACCAGATCTGCATCGCTTGGAATCCCATATTTAAAACCAAACGAAAGTACGGTGATCACGAGATTGGCAAATTCATGATTGTCCAAAAAGATCTTATCCAGCTCTGTTTTTAACTCTCTCGTAAGCAGATTGCTCGTATCAATGATATAATCCGCATGCCCTTTCAAAAAAGCCAGTGCAGCTCTTTCTTTTGTGATCCCTGTTTCCACACGTCCTTCCGGTGCCATCGGATGAGCCCTTCTTGTTTCTTTATAACGTTTGATCAATACAGAATCTTCGCATTCCATAAAAAGGATCTCATAAGGATAGCCTTTGATCGTTACTTCCTCTAAAATGTGCTCCAATTCTCCCAGATCATTACCGCTTCTTGCATCTACGCACAATGCTACTTTATCCATCTTTCCGCCGCCCTTGCATGCCATCTCCATAAAGATCGGAATCATGGCAAACGGCAGATTATCTACACAGAAAAACCCCTGATCCTCCAGCATTTTTCTGGCTGTACTCTTTCCACCACCGGACATTCCGGTTACAAATACAAATCTCATACTTTCCCCCTGTTATCTTTCCAAATGAAATATCCTGCCCCTGAATATTCCGTTTAAAATTCTCCGACTCTTTTTACTTCCGGTTCCAACGGCACGCCAAATTCTGCTTCTACCCTGTCAGATACTTCTTTCATGAGCTGCATGACATCTGCGGCTGTTGCTCCTCCGGCATTAATGACAAAACCACAATGCTTTTCAGAAACCTGTGCTCCGCCTACCGAAAATCCCCGAAGTCCCGCATCCATGATCAGTTTTCCGGCAAAATATCCTTCCGGCCGTTTAAACGTGCTTCCGGCACTTGGGTACTCGATCGGCTGTTTTGTTCTCCGCTGAAGCGAAAGCTCTTCCATACGGCTCTGGATTTCCTGAAGATCGCCTTTTTTTAACTGCATCGTGGCTTCCAGTACGATGTATCCCTCATCTTCGATCACACTTCCCCGATAACGAAACTTCATCTCTTCTCCGGTCAGCTTTCTGATCTCACCGTCTTTGGTAAGGACTGTTACGGCTGTCACGACATCTTTCATCTCACCGCCATATGCCCCTGCATTCATGACCATCGCTCCGCCGATCGTTCCCGGAATCCCGGAAGCAAATTCCAGACCGGTCAGTCCGGCTTTTCCGGCTTCCTTCGCCGTACGGATCAGCATGGCTCCGGCTTTTGCCGTTACGGTCGTTCCATCAATCCGGATCCCGTCAAAATTTTTATAAAGCTGGATCACGATCCCACGGAATCCTTTATCTCCAACTAACAGATTACTTCCATTTCCCAATATAAAATACGGAATTTTTTCTTCTTTGCAAAGTTTTAAAACTGCTGACAGTTCTTCCGTAGTTTCCGGCATAACAAAATAATCTGCCGGTCCTCCAATGCGAAAGGTTGTGTGGGAAGCCATCGGTTCTTCTGCAAGAACCTTTGTTTCTCCCAATATTTTTTGAAGTTTTTCTAACATTTACTGTCACTCCTTATATCGTTTACTTCATTCATAAATATCTGTAATTTCATGCTTTTTTGATTTCCGTGTCAGAACGATCACTTTAGACTTTCATCTCTGTATCACAGATATTTTTTTACATAAGCTCCAGTATAGGAATTCGGGTTTTCGGCAACTTCTTCCGGTGTTCCTGCCGCAACGACCGTTCCGCCGCCGTCTCCTCCTTCCGGTCCCATATCTATAATATAATCCGCCGTCTTGATCACATCAAGATTATGTTCGATCACAACGACCGTATTGCCTCCATCTGCCAGTCTCTGCAAGATTTCCACCAGCTTATGAACATCGGCAAAATGCAGACCTGTCGTCGGCTCATCTAAAATATAGATCGTTTTTCCGGTGCTGCGTCTGCTAAGTTCTGCTGCTAACTTGATCCTCTGTGCTTCACCGCCGGATAATGTGGTAGACGGCTGTCCCAGCTTAATATAAGAAAGTCCTACGTCTGCCAGTGTCTGGATCTTTCTTGCTATACTTGGTACATTCTGAAAGAATTCTACAGCTTCTTCTACGGTCATGTCCAGTACATCAAAGATATTTTTTCCTTTATAGCGTACATCCAGCGTTTCTCTGTTATAACGTTTCCCCTGACACACTTCACACGGTACATAAACATCCGGTAAAAAATGCATCTCGATCTTAATGATACCATCACCGGAGCATGCCTCACAACGACCGCCTTTGACATTAAAGCTGAAACGCCCTTTTTTATATCCCTTTGCTTTCGCATCAGAAGTTGCTGCAAAAAGATCCCTGATCTGATCAAAAACACCGGTATAGGTTGCCGGATTGGATCTTGGAGAACGCCCGATCGGTGACTGATCAATAGCAATGATCTTATCCAGATTTTCGATTCCTTCGATCGCTTTATGTTTTCCTGCAATGGTTCTCGCACGGTTTAATTCTTTTGCAAGACGTTTATATAAAATTTCATTTACAAGGGAACTTTTTCCGGAACCGGAAACACCGGTCACACAGGTAAAGATTCCCAAAGGTACTTTTACATCAATATTTTTCAGATTATTTTCTGCTGCCCCCTTCACGGTCAGCCAGCCTGTTGGCACTTTTCTCTTCTCCGGTACAGGAATACGCTTCCGACGGCTCAAATATGCACCTGTGATCGATTTTTCACATGCCATGATGTCTTCCGCCGTTCCCTGTGCGATCACTTGTCCACCATGTTCCCCTGCTCCGGGACCGATATCCACAATGTGATCCGCTGCAAACATCGTATCTTCATCATGTTCTACCACGATCAGTGTATTTCCAAGATCCCGAAGATGCTTCAGAGAGGCAAGCAGTTTATCATTATCTCTCTGATGAAGCCCGATACTCGGCTCGTCTAAAATATAAGCAACGCCTACCAGTCCGGAACCGATCTGGGTTGCCAGACGGATCCTTTGTGCCTCACCGCCGGACAATGTTCCGGTCGCTCTGGACAACGATAAATACTCCAGACCTACATCCAAAAGGAATTTCAGTCTTGCCCGAATTTCCTTTAAAATCTGATCCCCGATCAAATGCTGCTGTTTGGTCAGCTCCATAGTTTCCATAAATTCATATAATTTCCGGATATTCATATCCGTGATCTCATAGATATTTTTATCACAGACCGTCACTGCCAGCGAACTTTTTTTCAATCGATGACCGCCACAGGTCTTACATGGCGTGATCCGCATAAATGTCTCGTATTCTGCCTTAGAAGATTCTGAAAAAGTTTCCTTATATCTGCGGTTGCAGTTTTCGATCAGCCCTTCAAATGCCACATCATACACACCGGTACCTCTCTGTCCGGTATAATGTACTTTCACAGTCTGACCGCCGGTTCCGTACACCAGAATCTCTCTGACATCTTCCGGATAATCCTGAAACGGCGTATCCAGATCAAAACCGTAAAATTCCGCCAGTGCCCGCAAAATGGCATTGGTAAAACTTTTTTTATCTGCACAGGACTGCCAGCCCGGCACAACGATCGCACCTTCATTGATGCTCAAAGAACGATCCGGAATAATCAGATCGATATCAAATTCCATCTTATAACCAAGTCCCAGACAATCCGGGCAGGCACCATACGGATTGTTAAACGAAAAGCTTCTCGGCTCGATCTCTTCCACACTAATACCGCAGTCAGGGCAGGCATAGCTGGAACTTAATGAGAGCATTTCTCCGCCGATCACATCTACAAAAAGCAGTCCGTCAGATAATTCTAATACGGTTTCGATCGAATCCGCCAGACGTTTTTCAATGCCCGGTTTTACTGCAAGACGGTCTACGATGATCTCTATGTTATGCTTGATATTCTTTTCTAATTTTATGCTTTCGGTCAGTTCGTACATATTTCCGTCAATCCGTACACGTACATAACCGCTTCTTTTTGCCTGTTCCAAAAGTTTTACGTGCTCGCCCTTACGTCCACGTACAACCGGAGCCAGAAGCTGGATCTTCGTACGTTCCGGCAGTCCCATGATCTGATCCACCATCTGATCTACGGACTGTTTTTTGATCTCACGACCGCATTTCGGACAGTGCGGGATCCCGATCCTTGCATAAAGCAGACGGAAATAGTCATAAATTTCCGTTACGGTCCCTACCGTGGAACGCGGATTACGGTTTGTCGATTTCTGATCGATCGAAATCGCCGGTGAAAGTCCTTCAATGCTCTCCACATTCGGCTTTTCCATCTGTCCTAAGAACTGTCTCGCATACGAAGACAACGATTCCATATAGCGTCTCTGTCCCTCGGCATAAATAGTATCAAATGCGAGAGAAGATTTTCCAGAACCGCTAAGACCTGTCAATACAACAAATTCATCTCTTGGAATATCAATATCTATATTTTTCAGATTATGCTCATTTGCCCCCCTGATACGGATATAGTTCTTATCATTTTTATTTTTTTCCATAAATTCTCCTCTGTACAGGCTGTTCCTGTCCATTTAACTCTGGCTTTTCCAACACTATAACTCATTTAATACTTTTTTAACTTCGATCATCTGATCACGGAGAACAACCGCCTCTTCAAAATTTAATTCTGCGGCTGCGGCTTTCATCTTCTTCTGGATCTGTGCAGCCAGTTTTTCTAATTCTTTTCGGCTCATAGACTCCAGATCCTTTTCTCCATACAGCGTCTCTTCTTTTTTCACTTCTTTTGAAATACTGATCAGATCACGAACTGCTTTTTTGATCGTCTGCGGTGTGATCCCGTGTGCCTGATTATATTCTTCCTGAATCTTTCTTCTTCGATTCGTTTCCTCTAATGCCCGCCGCATGGAATCCGTAATGGTATCTGCATACATGATCACGTGTCCTTCTGCATTTCTTGCCGCACGTCCAATGGTCTGGATCAGCGATGTTTCAGAACGAAGGAACCCTTCCTTATCAGCATCTAAAATAGCTACCAGTGTGATCTCCGGAATATCCAGTCCTTCTCGTAAAAGATTGATCCCTACCAGAACATCAAATACATTCAGACGCATATCCCGAATGATCTCCACACGTTCCAATGTATCCACGTCCGAATGAAGATATCTGACACGGATCCCTACTTCTCTCATATAATTTGTCAGATCTTCCGCCATTTTTTTTGTCAGCGTCGTGATCATGACTTTGTTGCCTTTTGCTGTTTCCCGATTCACTTCCCCGATCAGATCATCGATCTGACCTTCTACCGGCCGCACTTCTACCTTTGGATCCAAAAGTCCCGTCGGTCGGATGATCTGCTCTGTACGAAGCAGCTCATGCTCTGCTTCATATGGACCCGGTGTTGCAGAAACGAACAGCATCTGATCAATTTTACTTTCAAATTCTGAAAAATTCAACGGTCTGTTATCTTTTGCTGACGGAAGACGAAATCCATAGTCCACCAGCGTTGTTTTCCTTGACTGGTCACCTGCATACATTCCACGCACCTGCGGAACCGTCATATGGGATTCATCAATGATGATCAGAAAATCATCCGGAAAATAATCCATCAGTGTATGCGGTGTTGCTCCCGGTTCCAAACCGGACAGATGTCTGGAATAATTTTCAATTCCGGAACAAAAACCGGTCTCTTTTAACATTTCTATATCAAAATTTGTACGCTCTGCAATACGCTGTGCTTCGATCAGTTTATCTTCACTTTTAAAATACCGTACCCGCTCTTCTAATTCCGCTTCAATACTTTTCGCAGCCCTTTGGATCTGTTCCATCGGAACAACATAATGAGAAGCCGGAAAAATGGCAATGTGTTCCAATGTGCCGCGGATTTCTCCTGTCAAAAGATCAATACGGGTAATTCGATCGATCTCATCTCCAAAAAATTCTACACGCACAGCCATATCCGACTCATTCGCAGGCACGATCTCCAGCACATCTCCACGGACACGGAAGGTACCTCGCTTAAAATCCATGTCATTTCTTTCATACTGGATATCCACCAGCTGTCTTAAAACCTCGTCACGATCCTTTTCCATTCCCGGCCGCAGTGAAACTGCCATTTTTTCGAAGTTTTCCGGTTCACCAAGACCATAGATGCAGGAAACGCTGGAAATAATGATCACATCTTTTCGCTCTACCAGTGCCATAGTCGCGGACAAGCGGAGTTTATCAATCTCATCATTAATAGAAGAATCCTTCGCGATATACGTATCTGTAGACGGTACGTAAGCTTCCGGCTGGTAATAATCATAGTAACTGACAAAATATTCCACTGCGTTGTTAGGGAAGAATTCTTTAAACT
>CAZWLV010000023.1:0-15988 GCA_964634715.1 uncultured Lachnoclostridium sp.
ACAAAGAACCATTATTCTGGATCCATTTAAATATGGATTATCCGTTTAATCTGAAAGGTATTTTATATTTCCCGAAGATCAATACAGAGTATGATTCGATCGAAGGTACGATCAAACTTTATAACAATCAGGTATTTATCGCAGATAATATCAAAGAAGTGATCCCGGAATTCTTAATGCTCTTAAAAGGTGTGATCGACTGTCCGGATCTTCCGCTGAATGTATCCAGAAGTGCCCTTCAGAATGACGGCTTTGTAAGAAAGATTTCTGATTATATTACGAAGAAGGTTGCTGATAGATTAAGCGGAATGTGCAAGACCCAGAGAGAAGATTATGAAAAATACTGGGATGATATCAATCCATTTATCAAATTTGGCTGTATCAAAGACAGCAAATTCTCTGATAAGATGATGGATTATATCCTTTATAAAGATATTGATGGAAAATATCTGACATTAAAAGATCTTCTTCCGGAAGAACCGGAAACAGAAGTTGTAGAAGAAGGTAAGGAAGAGGCACAGGAAGAAAAGAAGCCGACCGATATTTTCTATGTAACAGATGAGGTTCAGCAGAGCCAGTATATCAAGATGTTCCGTGAAGAAGGAAAAAATGCAGTGGTATTACATCACAATATTGATTCTGCATTTATCACACATGTGGAACGTGCTCATGAAAATGTTCATTTCCAGAGAATCGATGCAGATCTGACAGAAGATTTCAAGGAAAATGTATCAGAAGAAGAATTAAAAGAAACGACAGATGCTTTGACAGAACTTTTCAAGAAAGCACTGGAAAATGATAAACTTCAGGTAAAAGTTGAAAAACTGAAAAATGAAGAAATTTCTTCTATGATAACATTGTCAGAAGAAAGCAGACGTATGCAGGATATGATGAAAATGTATGGTATGGCAGGTATGGATCCGTCGATGTTTGGCGGTGAAGAAACACTTGTCCTGAATGCGAACAACAAACTGGTGCAGTATGTTCTGGAACATAAAGAGGAAGAAAATACAAAGATGTTCTGTGAACAGTTATATGATCTTGCGATGATCAGCCACAAACCGCTGACACCGGATGCAATGACCAAATTTATTGCAAGAAGTAATCAGATCATGATGCTGCTGGCAAAATAAACGGAAGATTCACAGAAAGATCCGGTGAAAATTTTGTAAATTAAAAAATGGAAAATGCAGATATAAAAGGAGATCAGCCTATAAAAAGCTGATCTCCTGCTGTTTTAAGAAACGTTTTACCATTTCATCCCAAGCGTGTTCTAAAGATTTGTCCATGGTAAAAAGATTTAAGTTTGTAGCAGTGATACAGGAAAGCCCATTGCTGTCATAGCGGACATTTAATAAAAGCCCGGATACATTTTCAGGAAGTATGGAAGTGATTCCGGAAGCCCGGAGAAGCTTTGCTGTATTTTCTTTGGAAAGCTGAAAAACGAAATGGAACCCCAAAGGAGTTTTGTGTCCTTTGATCAGGCTGAGACAATAAGGGCGGATTTCCTTCCACTGGGAAAAATCCCGTTCATTTAAAGAAAGTTCTTCAATCTCTTCGTCTGTATAGAAGTCTTTGTGGATCCGGCCGTTGATATGAAAGGTATTATAAGTTGTGACAGAACCTTCTACCATAAGAAAATGATCGAATGTCTGTGAGAGCAAAAGTCTGCTCATGAAATTTTTAATATCCTGAATTTGTAATGCGATCATAAATTTTCTCCTAAGTTATTAGGTTTAGTATATCGTGAAATAGAAAATGAATCAATGTAGTTTTAAAAACCACTTGAAAAGGTGTGGAGTAATATGTTATTCTAATATACAGTAAAAAGTGATGTTTACACAATATGAGCGAAGACAGAGTGTAAACATTCGTAATTAGAAAGATACGTGACGAAATGTCTCTAAGTTTAAATAGATAAAGAGCATTCACTAAAAGGAGAACTGTATGAGTTATAAAATAATAATAGACAGCTGTGGTGAATTACCGGAAAAATATAAAAATGATCCTCATTTTGAAAGCGTTCCATTGTCTATGCAGGTAGATGATCATTTGATCATAGATGATGAAACATTTGATCAGGCAGATTTTTTAAGAAGGGTAGCGGCAAGCCCGAACTGTCCGAAATCTTCCTGTCCGTCTCCGGAAAAATATATGGAAGCTTATCATTGTGATGCAGACCATGTGTATGCAGTTACTTTGTCAGGAAATCTGAGCGGATCTTATAATAGTGCCGTTTTGGGAAGCAGCTTATATGCGGAAGAATATGGAGAAAAGAAGATCCATGTATTTGATTCCTGTTCTGCTTCCATCGGGGAAACACTGATCGCTTTAAAGATTGAAGAATGTGAAAAAGCAGGAATGTCATTTGAAAAAGTGATCGAAACAGTCAATGCATACCGAGATGAACAGAATACTTATTTTGTATTGGAAACGCTGGAAGTGCTTCGTAAAAACGGTCGTTTAAGTAACTTAAAAGCATTTGTTGCCAATGCACTGAATATCAAACCATATATGGGAGCAACACCGGAGGGACAGATCATTCAGCTTGGACAGTCCAGAGGGATCAACAGGGCAGTGAAAAATATGATCGACTGTTTTGTAAATGAACTGAAAAATCCAAAAGAAAAGATCGTTGCGATCTCTCATTGTAATTGTCCGGAAAGAGCGGAAATGGTGAAAGAAGAAATTTTAAAGAGAGTTTCCGTGAAAGATATCTTTATTGTAGACACCAAAGGGATCAGCAGTATGTATGCAAGTGATGGCGGAGTGATTCTGGTAGGATAGTGGTTACTGTACAGACAGCAGCGAATCACTTGCTGATTTGCTGCGTAAAAGAATGATTCAGGTAACCAAAAGTTCTAATATTATTGGTAAAATTTCATAAAAAACATGGAAATTTCACAAAACTATGTTATAATCATGATTAGGTCATATGACAAAACTATAAAGTTAGGGGACATATTATGAGTCAGGAAAAAGTAGATCAGTATAAAGAGTCAAAAAAGAACAGAAAACAGGAAATAAAAAAAGAAAAACGTAAAGCATTACTGGCAAAACTTGGAGGAATGCTCGTTTTACTTGCACTGGTCATCTGGATCGGATATTCCGCAGTAATGTCTGTAAAGAATGCAGAAGGTCCGGCAGTGACAGTAGATCCGACTGCGATTGAAGAATATGTAAGCAATATGGAATAATGAAAAAGATATGGGAGGCATGGCAGAGCGTCATGTCTCTTTTTTCGTAAGGAGCGAAAAATCGTATGCTTGCACGCAGGCTTCTTTTGCGAAGCAAAACTTAAAATAAGCCGGCGAATAGTTCATGTTTACGAAAAAATAGTGAAATAATAAAAAAATAGTGGATTTAATCGCAGATTCGTAATAAAATCATATATATTATGACAAAGTGCGTTTGACGATAAAAGAGGAGGAAAAAACGTAATGAAAAAAAGAATCGTTGCGGTGCTTTTAGCGGTGATGACAGGATTATCAGCAACGGCATGCGGCAATCAGAAAAATGTTCAGGAAGTCAACAGCATTTCCGTATCCGGTGTTTTACCGGAAATGGGAGATGTGATCGTGACCAATACATATATCGGTACAGTGGAACCAAAAGAAAGTGTTTCCATCTATCCGATGGCATCTGGAAATGTGACAGAAGTAAGTGCTGTCGTAGGAAATGAAGTGAAAAAAGGCGATGTCCTGCTGAAAATGGACAGTGCAGACGCTGACAGGGAAGTAGCAGATGCAGAGGAAGCATTGGAAAAGGCAGAAGAACTGGCTGAACAGGCAGAAAAAGATGCAAAAGAGCTGGAAGATGCACTGGAAAAAGCAGGTCTGGCAGAAGAAAAAGCAAGTTTAGAAACGGACATTGAAAAGAAAGAAAAGTTGGTATCAGAGTTAAAGACTGCTAGAGATAATGCAAATACTGTATATACGTCATTAAAAACAATGGTGAATGATGCGAGAAATAATAAAATTACAGTATCATCTGCTGTGCTTAGTGAGTTGATCGAACAAAGAGATGACGCAGAAGATGTTTATAATGCGGCAAAATCAGCATATGATACTGCAAATTCAGAACTGACTGCATTAAAGAAAGAACTGAGTGAAGCATCGAAGACGACAAGCAGTTCAAAAACGAGCAGCAGTTCTTCATCCAGCAGTTCAAAAACAAGCAGTTCATCGTCTAGCAGCAAAGACAGTGACAGTAAAGATACTGACAGCAAAGACAGTGATAAAACAAGCAGTGACAGTACGAGCAAAACGACAAGTACTGGCAATACCGTTTATGATCAGATGGTAGAAGATGCAGAAAAAGCATTGGAAGATGCAAAAGCAAAGCTGGAACTGTATCAGGTAACTTCTCCGATCGATGGCGTTGTAGAAGCTGTTTTTATCGAAACGAATGAAAAGGCTTTTGAAGATTCTGCATGTATGGTCATTTCTAATAAATCCAATATTCAGGTAACATTTCAGGTTGCCGAAGCAGCAGCACAGCAGCTGACTGTTGGAGAAAAAGTGACGGTAGATAAAGACGGAGCGATGAACGAAGCTTCTATTACAGAGATTTCTCTGATGGCAGATGAACAGACAAAACTGTTTACCGTAAAAGCTTCTCTGGGAGCTGTCAGCGGATTTTCGACAGGTACGGATGTCAAAGTATATGCAGAGACAAAGAAAGCACAGAACGTGCTGAAAATCCCATATGATGCACTGTATTTTCAGGGCGGAACTGCGTATGTGTACTGTGCAGAAGATGATGAAGCTGTCAGAAAAGAAGTTCAGGTCGGTCTGATGAATGATGAATACGCACAGATCTTAGACGGTCTGACAGAAGAAGATATCGTGATTTCTACATGGTCTTCCCAGTTAAAGAATGGTACGGATATTGATCTGCTCTTTGTCATCGGTGGAAATACCGTAGATACAGAGGACGGTATTACAGAAGAAGATATGGAAAATGATCTGGGAGAAACAGAAGATACAGAACTGACAGATACTGACGATACAGATAATAAGGAGGAATACAAATGGGAGTTACCAGATTTGGATTAAAACGACCGGTTTCAGCCTGCATGATTATCATTGCGATCGCAGTGTTTGGAATTCACTCACTGCTGGGATTTTCAAAAGATCTGCTGCCGGAAGTAGAAACGCCGGTTTTAATGGTTCGTACAGCTTACGACGGAGCAGATCCGGAAACAGTTGATACGACCGTTACCAGAATCATTGAAGAAACAGCAGAAACATTAAATGGTGTGCATACGATCACGTCGGATTCTTATGAAGATTCCTCAGTCGTTACCATCCGCTATGAATATGGAGCGGATATGACGTTCCATTATATGAAACTGCAGAATGCTTTGGCGGAAGCAAAAGAAGAATTACCGCAGGAAGCCGGAGAGCCGGTGATCGTGGAAATGGATATGGATGCACAGCCAACATTGGAGATTGCAGCTCACGGAAAAGATGAAGATCGGGTACTGGCATTTTTAAATGAAGGAATGCTGACAGAACTGGAGAATCTTCCTTCGGTTGCCAAAGTGGAAGTGTTTGGCGGAAAGACGAATTACATACAGATCAAACTGAAAGAAAATCTTTTAAACCAGTATGGACTGACGATGGATCAGGCAGCAGAATATATTGCTGCGGCTGATTTTGATGTACCGATCGGTTCGGTTTCACAGGGAAAACAGACGCTGGATGTGAGCAGTTCTGCAAGCCGTGATACATTAGAAGAAATCAAAGAAATTCCATTAAAGGGTGCAGATGGAGGTTTGATCCGTCTGGAAGATATTGCAGATGTGTCATGGGCAGTGAAAGATGCTGAAAATATCAGCCATTTTAATGGAGAAGAAAATGTGACGATCCGTGTGACAAAAAGCAGCCGTGCCAGTGCTGTGGAATTGTCAGAAGAAGCAGGAGAGATCATTGATAAATATGAAAAACAGAGTGGCGAAGTAGCTTTTGAAATCTTCAATGATGGCGGCGATGAGATCAATTCTTCGATAAGAAGCCTTGAAATTGCATTGGCCTTAGGTGTACTTTTTGCTGTTTTAGTAGTATATCTGTTTTTTGGAGATGTGAAGAGCAGTCTGATCGCAGGTGCTTCTGTACTGATCTCCTTATTCTTGACATTGATCGCCATGGATCTGATGGGATTTTCTTTCAATATCGTGACAGTAGGTGCATTGATCATTGCAGTTGGTCTGATCACAGATACGTCGATGATCGTACTGGACAGCTGTTTTAGAAGAAAAGGTCAGAGTATCAGCGGAAAGGAAGCAGCACTGGAAGGTGCAGAAGATGTGAAAAAATCTGTTCTGGCATCTGCCGTAACAACGATCGCAGTGTGTCTGCCGTTGTTCTTCATGGAAGGACTTTCAGCGAAGCTGTTCCAGCCGTTAGCGTATATTATCGTATTTGCGGTGATCGCTTCCGTTCTGACAGCAGCCGTGTTTGTACCGTTGTTTTTTGTGATCTTTCAGCCGGAAGAAAAGAAAGATTCCAAATTTGCGAAGAAATTTGAGCAGCTGGGTGAATACTATGAAAAAGCAGTCAGATGGCTGATGAAACGCAAAGATCTGGTGATAGGTGTATCCTTGGCATTGTTTGCACTCTCCTGTGCAGCAGTGATCTATACGGATACGGAGCTTTTACCGAAAAGTGAAAGTAATGTGATCAATGTGAACGTAGAATTCCGTTCCGGAATGCAGGCTGATAAGATTGAAGAAAAACTGGAAGTTTTGGAAGAGCTGATCGATGGTTATCTGGATATCAGAGATTACAGTCTTACCGTCAGTGGATCATCAGCGAATATCTCATTGTTTTTAAGAGAAAGCAGTAAGATGTCCTGTGATAAATTCGCTGAAGATTTTAAAGAAAAAACAAAAGATTATGCAGGAATCGATATCAGCATTTCAAAGGCTTCCGGAACATCGCAGTTTGAAAGCGGTGATACAGAAAAGGTGATCTTATCCGGATATGATCTGGAAACAGTAAAAGCTGCCGGAGCAGAGCTTGCAGAGCGTTATCGGGAGATTCCGGGAGTCCTTGCAGTATTTTCCAGTGCGGAAACAGATGCTACGAAAGTAAAGGTAGAAATTGATTCCCTGAAAGCAATGAATTACGGAATGACTTCCGCAGAGGTTGCGAAGATTCTCCGGAAAGTGGTAAATGGTCAGGAAGTGATGAGACTGCGGGAGGATGAGAGAGAATACAGTGTTTATCTGGAATTTGATGAAGATGCTTATGCAACTCCTCAGGATCTGATGAATGTCAATATTTCTACTCCGGAAGGAATTTCTGTTCCATTATCGCAGATTGCAGAACTGGAATATACAGATGCACAGGAATGCATTTCCAGACGTGACGGAAAATATCTGGTGACATTGAGTGTGTCCTGTCCGGAAAAATATCGTGATGATGTACAGTCTTCTATGGAAAAGGAATGGCTGAAAATGGATTCTTATTCTGGAATTTCGAAAGAAAAAGATGAAACAGGAAGATCGATCGACGAAGAATTTCCGGTATTATGCAAAGCAATCGCAGCAGCGATCGTAGTTGTATTTTTTGTCTTGACAGTGATGTTTGAATCACCGAAATATGCACTGATGCTGATGCTTGCGATTCCGTTTGGATTGTTTGGTGCATTTATTCTGGTATTTGTAACCGGTTCTACATGGAATCTGGTAACACTGATCGGAAGTTTACTGCTGATCGGTATCGTGCTGAATAATGCGATCCGTTATACGGAAACAGCAGAACGTTTATCAGCAACCATGGAAATGGAAGATGCTATGATCGAAGCAGGAAAGCTCCGTATGAGACCGATCCTTATGACTGCATTGGCATTGATCCTTGCTGTTTTGCCGACCGTGATCTTATCGGGAAGTGCAAAGAGCATGATGTGCGGTATGGCAGTGGTCATTGCCGGAGGTATGGTAAGTGCTTCTGTCTTTATCTTATTGCTGTTCCCGATCTTTTATCTGTTAATGTATGGGAAACATGAAGAAGAGGAAGAAGAACTTCCTGAAATCGAAGAAATAGAGATTTAAAAGAAAAAAGCTGCCGGCAGGCAGCTTTTTTTCGTAAATTTTAACAGGTAACTTATTATTTTTTATTTGCTTCGATTTCCTGAAGCTTCATTGCACGAACTTTTAATGGAAGTCCGAATAATGTAATGAAGCCGTCAGCATCGTGGTGGTCATAAAGATCACCGGTGGTGAAAGAAGCAAGGGATTCACTGTATAAACTGTATGGAGAAGTTGTACCGGCTTTGATGATGTTGCCTTTGTAAAGTTTGAATTTAACTTCTCCTGTGACATATTTCTGTGTGCTTTCTACGAAAGCCTGAATTGCTTCACGAAGTGGTGTGAACCATTTTCCTTCATAAACAACCTGTGCAAATTTGTTGCCGAGATCTTTTTTTGCTTCCATGGTAGCACGGTCAAGTACCAGCTCTTCTAACTGCTGATGTGCTTCCATCAGGATCGTTCCGCCCGGTGTTTCATATACACCACGGGATTTCATACCAACAACACGGTTTTCTACAATATCAACGATGCCGATGCCGTGTTTTCCGCCCAGTGCATTTAATTCTTTGATAATATCAGCCACTTTCATGGATTTTCCATTAACGGAAGTAGGAACACCTGCTTCAAAAGTCATAGTGACATATTCGCCTTCATCAGGTGCATGTTCCGGAGAGACTCCTAAAACGAGGAGATGATCATAATTTGGTTCCAGAGCAGGATTTTCCAGTTCCAGACCTTCATGGCTGATATGCCATAAGTTACGGTCACGGCTGTAGCTGCTGTCTGTACCGAATGGAAGGTCGATACCGTGAGCTTTGCAGTAATCAATTTCATCTTCACGGGACTGCATGGTCCAAAGATCGGTCATACGCCATGGAGCGATCACCTTGATATCAGGAGCAAGTGCTTTGATGCCGAGTTCAAAACGGATCTGGTCATTGCCTTTTCCGGTTGCACCGTGACAGATTGCAACAGCACCTTCTTTTCTTGCGATTTCTACGAGACGTTTTGCGATAGCAGGACGTGCCATGGAAGTTCCGAGCAGATATTTGTTTTCATAAACGGCACCGGCCTGTACACATGGTACGATGTATTCTTCTGCAAATTCATCAATGATATCTTCGATATATAATTTGGAAGCACCGGATAATTTTGCTCTTTCATCGAGTCCGTCTAATTCATTTCCCTGTCCGCAGTCGATGCAGCAGCAGATAACGTCATAATCAAATGTTTCTTTCAGCCATGGGATAATGGCTGTTGTATCAAGTCCGCCTGAATAGGCCAAAACAACTTTTTCTTTCATTTCATAATCTCCTTTAAACCGAATTTACTAACTGAGCATTACTATACACCAATCGATCTGTAATTGCAAGTATAAATATGCAAATATTTAGAAAAATATTCAATAAAATACAAAAAATATGCAGTATATGCAGAATAAATATGCATAAATAAGAATAAAAGTGGTTGACAGAATCCGAGAAAAGTATATTATATAGAAAGAATACTTTTAGAAAAAAACGCAAAACGCTTTGGAGGAGAATGAAATGATCAGGGTTGGAATTATTGGAGCGACCGGTTATGCCGGCGGTGAGCTGGTAAGGCTTCTTATGAATCATAAAGAAGCAGAGATCAAATGGTACGGCTCAAGAAGTTATATTGATAAAAAATATGCACAGGTATATCAGAATTTTTTCCAGATTGTAGATGATATCTGCAAAGATGATTCTATGGAAACGTTAGCTGATGAAGTTGATGTGATCTTTACGGCAACACCGCAGGGATTTTGTGCATCGATGTTAAATGAAGAAATCTTACATAAAGTAAAGATCATTGATCTGAGTGCAGATTTTCGCATCAAAGATGTAGAAATCTATGAAAAATGGTATGGGATCAAACATCAATCTCCGCAGTTTCTTCCGGAAGCTGTTTACGGTCTGTGCGAGATCAACAGAGAACAGGTAAAAAATGCAAGGATCGTTGCCAATCCGGGATGTTATCCGACCTGTTCTGCATTATCTGTTTATCCGCTGGCAAAAGAAGGGATCATTGATATGAGTACCCTGATCATTGATGCTAAATCCGGTACTTCCGGTGCAGGAAGAGGAGCAAAAGTCGATAATCTCTATTGCGAAGTAAATGAAAATATCAAAGCATATGGTGTTGCGAGTCACAGACATACACCGGAGATCGAGGAACAGCTTTCTTATGCATCAGGAGAGCAGGTGCTTTTGAATTTTACACCGCATCTGGTGCCGATGAATCGAGGCATTTTGATCACGGCATATGCATCATTAAAGAAAAATGTAACCTATGAAGAAGTAAAAGAAATATATGACCGGTATTATGCAGATGAAAAATTTGTCCGTGTGCTGGAAAAAGAAGTCTGCCCGCAGACAAAATGGGTAGAAGGCAGTAATTATGTCGATGTTAACTTTAAGATCGATCCACGTACCAATCGTATCATTATGATGGGAGCGATGGATAATCTGGTTAAAGGAGCAGCAGGACAGGCTGTGCAGAATATGAACCTGATGTTTGGACTGAAAGAGAGTGAGGGACTGGAACTGGTTCCGATGTTCCCATAAGGAGAAGCACATGAACATCAGAGAAATGAAAGCAGAAGATTATGAACAGGTCTATGCACTTTGGAAAACGATCCATGGTTTCGGGATCCGAAGTGTAGATGATTCCAAAGAAGGCATTGAACGGTTTTTAAAATGGAATCCGGGACTGAGTGTTGTTGCGGAAGAAGATCAAAGGATCATAGGAGCGATCCTTTGCGGATCTGACGGAAGAAGAGGCTGTCTGTATCATGTCTGTGTACATAAAGATTACAGAAGACACGGAATTGGGAAAGCGATGGTCGTTCATTGTATGGAACGGCTGAAAGAACTGCAGGTTAATAAAGTGACGCTGATCGCATTTACCCGTAACGATCTTGGAAATGCATTTTGGAAAGAAATGGGCTGGACAAAGCGTGAGGATCTGAATTATTACGATTTTACGTTAAATGAAAAAAATATAACAGCATTTATTCAGTAGGAGGACAAGAAGATGAAGCAGATTCCGGGCGGTGTGACCGCAGCAAAAGGATTTGAAGCAGCCGGTGTAGAGGCAGGGATCAAATATAAAAACAGAATGGATATGGCACTGGTATACAGTCAGACACCATGTAAAGCAGCAGGAACTTTCACGACCAACGTCGTAAAAGCAGCTCCTGTAAAATGGGATCAGAAGATCGTGTATGGATCAGGATATGCACAGGCAGTGATCATTAATTCAGGAATCGCCAATGCATGTACCGGAGAAGAAGGATATGGCTATTGCCTTGAAACAGCGAAAGCAGCGGCAAAAGCTTTTCAGATTCCGGAAACTTCCGTGCTGGTTGCATCGACCGGTGTGATCGGAATGCAGCTTCCGATGGAAAAGATTGCAGCAGGTGTGGGACTTCTGGCTGATGCGAAGGGAACTTCTCTGGAACATGGAACGATGGCAGCGAAAGCGATCATGACAACCGATACTGTTCATAAGGAGATCGCAGTGGAATTTGAACTGGGCGGTAAAACGGTGACCATCGGCGGTATGTGCAAAGGCTCCGGAATGATCCATCCAAATATGTGTACGATGCTGGGATTTGTGACTACGGATGTTCAGATTTCGCAGGAGCTTCTTTTGAAAGCATTGCAGGAAAATGTCAAAGATACCTTTAATATGGTTTCGGTAGATGGCGATACTTCTACGAATGATACCGTACTTCTTCTGGCAAACGGAATGGCAGGAAATGAAGAGATTACGGAAGAAAATGAAGATTACAGGATCTTTTGTGAAGCATTAAATCAGGTAAATACATTTTTGGCAAAAAAAATCGCAGGTGACGGAGAAGGTGCCACGGCATTATTTGAAGTAAAGGTGATCAATGCCGCAACCAAAGAAGATGCAGTTGTACTGAGCAAGTCGGTAGTTACTTCATCGCTGACAAAAGCAGCGATCTACGGACATGATGCCAACTGGGGAAGGATCCTTTGTGCACTTGGTTATTCCGGAGTACAGTTTGATCCGGAAAAGGTAGATCTGTACTTTGAAAGTGCAGCCGGAAAATTAAAGATCATTGAAAACGGCGTATCGACAGGATATTCCGAAGAAACTGCCACGAAGATCCTTTCAGAGGAAGAAGTGACAGCCATTGCGGATATGAAGATGGGAACAGCCGCTGCGACGGCATGGGGATGTGATCTGACCTATGATTATGTAAAGATCAATGCGGACTATCGTTCTTAAAAATACAGCAAAGTTCAATGTGCAGGAGGGTATTATGGAAGAAAAAATGAAACAGTATTTGGAAAAGGCAAATGTGCTGATCGAAGCACTGCCGTACATACAGCGTTTTAACAGAAAGATCATCGTGGTAAAATACGGCGGAAGTGCCATGGCAGATGAAGAATTAAAGAAAAAAGTCATTGCAGATGTCGTATTGTTAAAACTGGTAGGATTTAAGCCGATCATCGTTCATGGCGGCGGAAAAGAGATCAGCCGCTGGGTAGAAAAACTCGGAATGACGCCAAAATTTGTCAATGGCCTTCGTGTTACAGATGAAGATACCATGGAAGTAGCTGAAATGGTGTTAAATAAAGTGAACAAGGAACTGGTAACCCATGTACAGGAACTGGGCGTGAAAGGTGTCGGTCTTTGCGGAAAAGACGGCGGGCTTTTAAAAGTGAAAAAGCGTTATGCAGATGGGAAAGATATCGGCTATGTAGGGGAAGTTACAGAAGTTGATCCAAAGATCCTTCTGGATATGATCGAAAAAGATTTTCTTCCGATCGTATGCCCGATCGGTATGGACGATGAGTTTACGACTTATAATATCAATGCAGATGATGCTGCCTGTGCCATTGCAAAGGCGGTAGGAGCAGAAAAACTGGCATTCTTAACGGATATTGAAGGGGTTTATCTGGATAAAGATGATCCAAACAGCCTGATCTCAGAATTAAAAGTTTCAGAAGCGAAGAAACTGATCGACAGCGGTTATGTCGGCGGCGGCATGATCCCAAAACTTGGAAACTGTATTGATGCGGTAGAAAACGGCGTAGCAGGCGTTCATATTCTTGACGGAAGGATTCCTCATTTCCTTCTTCTGGAGATCTTTACCAATAAAGGAATCGGTACAGCCATCATCGGTGATGGAGAAAGTGAGAAAAACGTATGAGTACACAGGTGATCGAACAGGCAGAAGAGGCCATTTTACATACTTATCAGCGTTTTCCGGTAGTTTTTGATCATGGAAAAGGTGTTTATCTTTATGATGATGCCGGAAAGAAATATCTGGATTTTGCATCAGGGATCGGCGTACAGTCTCTGGGATATGGAAATGAAGAATATAAACAGGCTTTGAAAGAACAGATTGATAAGCTGACACATATTTCTAATCTGTATTATTCTGAACCGATGGCTCAGGCAGCAGAAAAACTGGTGAAGGCATCGGGGATGAGCCGGGCGTTTTTTACGAACAGCGGTACGGAAGCCATCGAAGGAGCCATTAAGGCAGTCAGAAAATATGCATGGTTAAAAGACGGTCAGAATGACCACGAGATCATCGCAATGAAACATTCTTTTCACGGAAGAAGCATGGGAGCTTTATCCGTAACCGGAAATCCGAAATATCAGGAACCGTTTAAACCGATGATCGGAAATGTAAAATTTGCGGATTTTAATGATCTGGAAAGCGTAAAAGCACTTGTAGGTGAAAAGACCTGTGCAATCTTTATGGAGACCATTCAGGGAGAGGGCGGCATTTATCCGGCAACTGAAGAGTTTTTAAAAGGCGTAAGAAAAATTTGTGATGAACATGATATTTTACTTGTGTTAGACGAAATCCAGTGCGGTATGGGAAGAAGCGGATATTTGTTTGCATGGCAGGAATATGGCGTGCAGCCGGATATCATGACCTGTGCAAAGGCACTGGGCTGCGGTGTTCCGGTAGGTGCATTTGTTCTGAATGAAAAAACTGCATTTGGTACACTGGCTCCGGGCGATCATGGAACCACGTATGGCGGAAATCCGTTTGTCTGTGCTGCCGTTTCTAAAGTATTTGATCTTTTTGAAAAAGAACAAATAGTTGAACATGTAAAGGAAGTTAGTGTATACTTAGAAGAGCGATTGGAAGCACTGGTGGAAAAATACGAATTTCTTGTAACACGCCGTGGAAAAGGGCTGATGCAGGGGCTGGAACTTTCTCAGGATCATCCGGTGGGAGAGGTCACGAAAAAGGCTCTGGAACAGGGGCTGGTGATCATTTCAGCAGGAAATAATGTCCTCCGTATGCTGCCTCCTCTCGTGATCGAAAAAGAACATGTAGATGAAATGATCGAAAAGCTGGAAAAGAGCTTTGAATAAAAGGAAAGGCAGTAACTGAGAAAAGTTACAAAAGGTAATCGAATGAAGTCACTGGGACAGAGAATCATTGCAGTATTGATCGTGGTGCTTATTTTAGGGCAGATGCTGACCGTGGGAATTTCACGGCATAACAGTCAGAAAGAAAACCAGCAGAGAACAGAGGAAGACGTAGAACTTACCATCTGGTATACGGATGCAATGCTTGACGGTTTTATGGCTGAAGCAGCACAGGAATACGAAAAAAATACCGGGATTAAGATCAATGCACAGCTGATCTCTGCCGTTGACTATATTGAAAAGATCAGTGAAGCTACGTTTATCAAAGAAAATGGACCGGATCTGTTTGTTGCCGGGAGTGACCTTTTGCAGAAAGCACTTTATGCAGGGCTTGTAGATGATCAGGTAACTTATTCTGAGGCAGAAGAGGATAATATCCCGCAGAAAGCATTTGATGCAGCGACCTGTAATGGAAAACTCATCGGTTATCCGTTTTATTTTGAAAGCTGTTTTCTTTTATATAACAAATATTATACAGAAGACTGGCCAAGAACCGTCGATCAGATTCTGGATTATGCGGATGAATTTGATACGACATCAACAACAGAAAAAGTACAGAGCATTTTCAAGTGGGATGTATCGGATATTTTTTATAATTATTTCTTTATTGGTGACTACGTAGAACTGGGCGGTACTTATGGTGATGATAAATCGCAGCTGAACCTTTCCGAAGGAAATGTGATCGAATGTCTGAAATATTATCAGTCTCTGAATGAATTTTTTGCCATTGATGCGGAAACAGTTCATGAAGAAGATGTCATTCAGGAATTTATTGACGGAAAGATCGTATTTACGATTGCAAAAACAGATGCCATTGCAAGGCTGGATGCAGCAATAGAAGAAGGCAGTATCCCGGAATATCAGCTGGAAACGACAACCGATGAAAACGGAAATGAAATTCCTGCCAGAGAAGTAGACTGCTTTTACGGAGTAGGAGACATACCGGATCTGACGGAGGAACTGCTGACCAGAGGATTATCAGTCACAAACTCTATCGTAGTCAATGATTACAGTGCATATCAGGCTTATGCCAATGATTTTGCACATTATCTTTCCTATGAAAAAGCATCGGATCTGTACAAACAGACCGGAAAAGTATCTGTCTGCAAAAGCGTGACGGCAGGCGATGAAAATTGGGAGAGGATCATGGTGCAGTATGCAGGATCCGTAGAAATCCCAAAGATCATTGAAATGAGCAATTACTGGATCCTGATGGAGATCGCATTTGCCAATATCTGGGACGGTGCAGACATTATGACGGAGATCGGAACCGTGGTAGATCAGATGAATATGCAGCTGGAAGAGTAATCGTTACAAAGAAGGTACTGTACAGACAGCAGCGAATCACTTGCTGATTTGCTGCGTAAAAGAATGATTCAGGTGTGAGCAGGCTTCTTTTGCGAAGCAAAATTTTAAATGAGCCTGCGAATGTTACTGTGCACACAGTAACCATGAATTCAGATTTTGTGATGTAAAAGATGGATTTGCACTTGTCAG
>CAZWLV010000024.1:0-1878 GCA_964634715.1 uncultured Lachnoclostridium sp.
TTTTATTCTGTGATCACACCTTTTTGCAGCATGATATTGGCATACTGTGCTTTTTCGCTCGTTGCAATGATACAGTAAACCTGTTTTGTTTCATCATAAAAACGAAATCTTTCCAATGTTCCTGCACAGGATGCTCCCCGCTCATCATATTTGGAAATGATCTCATAATATGTGTCCCAGATCGGCGTTTCCACCGGATCTCCCGGCACAACTTCCATTAGATTTACCGGTTTTTCCACGTAAGTATCCAGTGGAAATACGTGAAGGATCGCATCCAGAAGTTCCGGAACACCATGCCCGTCACAACGGAGTACGATTGCATCTTTTCCCATGGACTGTGCCGGAAAATTCCCATCTGCAATGACCAGACGGTCACCATGTCCCATTTCACACAATACTTTTAATAATTCCGGCGATAAGATCTTTGGAATTCCCTTTAACATCAAAAAGTCCCCCTATATTTTTTATCTTGAAACAAAGCACTCCAACAGTCCTGTTTCCTGTATTTTTATCTTTTTTATACGGCATCCGTTAATGGTTCAGCAAACTCTGTACTTCTTCGCTGTCTGCGTTCGAAGCATCGATCCAGACATGATCTGCATGGATACTTTCCGCATTTTCCATTCCTGCCAAAGAACGTGCCGTTGCTACAACGGTTGCATAGCCGATCCCATAAGGATCCTGTGCAACTGTTCCTTCCAGCAGACCTCCGATCTGTCCCATGATCTTGTCACTGACATCAAATCCAACGATTTTAAAATTTACTTCTTCCATAGAAGCCGCATAATCCAGCACCATTTCTGTCGTCTGCAGATCTGTACAGATAATTCCTGCAAGATCCGGATTTTTTTCCAGAAGCTCGTCTAAAATCTCAGTTTCTGTACGGTCTTCCTGTGCCAGATATACAATATCTACAAACTGGATATTTTTATCATTGTATTCCGCTGCCAGATGATCGATAGCGGCCTGTTTTCTGTCCTGACCGGTCTGTGTCAGGGAATTGTGTACGATGATCGCAACTTTTCCTTCATAATTAATTGCCTGATACAGCTTATCCGCTGCCTCTGTTGCCGCCGCTTTATTATCCGTAGCGATCAATGCCTCTGTCATTCTGCTGTCATCCGGACTATCAAATGCCAAAAGCCTGATACCATTGTTCTGTGCCATCTGCATCTGTGTTTTCGATGCCGTTGCATCTAAAAATGCAACACAAATGGCATCCGGTGCTTTATCCAGAAACTGATCGATGATGTTGATCTGTTCGATCATATCACTGTTTTTCGGTGCATCATAAGAAAGTGTCACTTTCTCTTTTCCTGTATAACCAAGCGAAGCATTCAGATCTGCTGCTGCCTGAACGGCACCCGCTTTCAGATCATTCCAATATTTTGTACCTGAATTTGCCGCTACCATGGCAATCTCTGTACCCGGTTCAAGGTGAATCCCATCTGTCTTCAGATAATCAATCTGACCTTCTACGATCGGATGAAGCTCTCTTTCTTCTTCAATTTCAGAAATCTCCTCTTCTTCAGGAGCTTTTACCTCCTCTGATGAATCCACTGCATCCTGATCCTTGAGTTCTTCGGAAAACTCTGCATCCGCAGATACCTCCTGCTTCTGAACCGTTTGCTGAACCTGTGTACATCCTGTCAGCAATGCTGCCGTGCAAACAGCTGCTATATAAACTTTTGATACTTTTCTCATATCCAATCCTTTCCACGATCATCAAATCTGATCTTCCATTCCATATGTCTGCTGTTCCCTTAACCTAAACACTAACGATTATACACGAAATTTGCGAAAATTCTATGGTGATTTCTACCCAAAAAACTTAATATTTCATGAAGTTTTAAACATCAGCATACATTGCCGCTGTTT
>CAZWLV010000024.1:1978-13092 GCA_964634715.1 uncultured Lachnoclostridium sp.
CAAAAAACTTAATATTTCATGAAGTTTTAAACATCAGCATACATTGCCGCTGTTTACATCCGTCAAATACAGCCATGCTGGCATACTATATTTTCCTTGCTGTCCTCGTAAATAAAAGAAGCCACTGCTCCACAGAATTTTCTGTAAGACAGTGACTTTCTCTCATCGTTTTATATTTTAGTCGTAAAGATTTGGCTTAATATCTTCATTTTCCATCGTTGCAGCATCGTACCAGTAACCGTCCATTGGAACGTCTTCAACTGTTTCTCCGTTACATACTGCATTTAATGTTTCGATACAGGTATAACCCATCATCAATGGTGACTGTGTCACGGAACCGATCAGCTGTCCTGCCATGATCGCTTCTTTCTGTGGAGTACCTGCGTCAAAACCTGCCGCAATGATCGAAGTTTCCGGATCTGTTCCCAGTTTATTTAATGTACCATTTGCAGTGATCACACCTTCGATGGTTGTCTGGTTAGAACCAAAGATCGCAACAGTATCTTCTTTTGCCATGATCTTCTGTGCTTCTGCTGCTGATAATTCTACGGTTGTCTGAGCAGGAACTGCTATTTCGATAACTACAGAAGCATCTGCCATCGCTGCTGCACCCTGTACTTCATTCACATAGAATTCATTTCCTTCAACTGCAACTTTGATTCCATCAGCTTCACAAAGTTCGATCATTTTATTAACAAATCCAAGACCACGCTGCTGGATATTTAAAGCAGTGGCATCCTGATTTACTTCACCAATACGCACTTTTTCATCTGCTGTTGCTGCTGCAAGCACTTTTTTGATCACCGGATACATATTTTCTGCTGCACATGCTCCTGCTGCTTCATTATCTGTTGCTACAGTTGCTGCTACAGAACCTTCCGGAGCATCTTCAATCCCTGTATCAAAGCAGACTACCGGAATTCCGGCCTCCAGTGCTTTCTGAAGGGAACTTAATACAGAATTCGTATCACATGCTGCCAAAGCGATTCCATCCGGATTCTTTGCGATCGCTGCTTCAAACATCTGGATCTGATCAGCGATATCTGATTCATTTGCCGGACCGTTGCAGTTTGCTTCTACGCCTAATTCTTTACAAGCCTGATCGACACCCTTTACGGCTGCCTGCCAGTAAGTAGACTGGAAAGATTTTACGATCACTTCAAAATGATAAGTATCGTCCTGAGCATCTCCTGCTGTTTCCGAATTATTTCCGGAAACTGTTTTTTCATCCCCTCCGCATGCTGTCATGGAAAGCGCCATTGCTGCACATAAAAACATTGCTAAAAATTTCTTTTTCATAATTTTCTCCTTAGGATCTTCATGACGGCTTTAAAAACCGGTCATGTATCTCATTTACATAAACAACAAGTTCAATCATATTTAAACAAACAATCGCCAGACGCAACAATATAAGAAACGTGCAAAGCATGTTTCTTATATCAAAAAGTTGTTTAAATACTATAATCTTCAATATTATAGCACTATTTTTTCTTTTTTACAATATCAATTAACACTGCTGCCAATAAGATCAATCCCGTAATGATCTGCTGAAGATTCGTCTGTAAACCGATAAACGGCAGACCGATCTTCATCAGCGAAATGACCAGCACTCCTAAAAATGCTCCAAGGATCGTACCGGAACCGCCGGATGCTGCAACGCCTCCTACGATGGCACCGCCAATGGCATCCATTTCAAATCCGGCTCCTGCCCCCGGATAAATCGTCGTATAAGTCGCTGCATATGCTACCCCTGCCAGACCGGCAAACAATCCGCAGATCGCATACGCTGTCACATGATAAAATTTTACATTCACTCCTGCCAGTCTCGCTGCTTCCGCATTCGATCCAATGGCGATCGTATAACGACCGACTTTTGTATGTTTTAAAATAAAAGTCATCAGCACTACAAGAAGCAGGATCCACACGATCCCGATCGAGATCACGGTTCCATCAGAAGAAGTAAATTTAAAGATTTTTCGAAACCAGCCGTTTTCTGATAATGCCGACGGCCAGGATACTCCCATACCTCCGCATAACGCCGGTCCCAGTCCTCTGGTGATCATACAGGTACAAAGTGTTGCCAGAAATGGCGGTAATTCCATTAATGCTACCAGACAGCCATTCACGATCCCCATCAGCAGTCCCATCAGAACCGTAACCAGCATCGCCACAGGTACCGGAACTCCCAGCTGAACAACCAGATATCCGCCAACCAGCGAATAACATACCAGCCCGGTACCGATAGAAAGATCCACGCCTCCTGTGATCAGCGGAAATGTCACACCGATCGCCATCAAAGACACATAATATGCACTGTCCAGCACCGTTACAAATGTCGGATAAGTACGAAATGTCGGGCTTAAAATACAAAATACCGCACACAGTACTGCTGCGATCCCCAAAACCAGCCATTCACGCCCATTTAATAAGGCTAATTTTTTTTTCTTAGACATGTTGCTCCTCCCGGTTGCTTCCATGCATCGCAAGATGCATGATCTTTTCCTGTGTCGCATCTTCTATGGAAATCTCGCCGGTCTTTTTCCCTTCACACATTACAAGGATCCTGTCACTCATACGCAAGATTTCCGTCATTTCTGAAGATATCATGATAATTGATTTTCCCTCTGCCGCCAGACGGTTCATCAATTTATAAATTTCATTTTTGGCACCTACATCAATTCCTCTCGTAGGCTCATCAAAGATCAGAATATCACAATCATGTGCCAGCCATTTTGCAATGACTACCTTCTGCTGATTTCCACCGGACAGATTCATGACCAGCTGTTCTACATCCGGTGTTTTGGTCGCAAGCGTTTCTACGTATTCTTTGGCAGTTTGTGCTTCTTTTTTCTTATTGATAAAACATCCTCTGACAAATTTACGAAGGGCTGCCATCGTCGTATTTTCTGTGATCGTTTTCTCTACCACGATCCCGTATCGCTTCCGGTCTTCTGAAAGATATCCGATTCCATGTCTGACGGCATCTTCCGGAGTTTTGATCACAACTTTTTTTCCATTTACATAAATATCTCCGGATTCCTTTGGATCTGCTCCAAAAAGTGCCCGTGCCGTTTCTGTACGGCCGGCACCCATTAATCCGGAAAATCCAAGGATCTCACCCTTACGAAGTTCAAAACTTACGTTCTGAACCATTTTCCCTGCGGTCAGATTTTCTACTTTTAATACAACAGGGGCATCTTTTGGCACTGCACTGTGTGTCTTCGGATCCTCATAGATCACACGGCCGACCATCATATGAATGATCTCTTCTTTTGAACATTCCTCTGTCCGTACCGTACCTACGTAAGCTCCGTCACGCATAACTGCTACACGATCCGTGATCCGCTTGATCTCATCCATACGATGTGAAATATACACCATGGCGATCCCTTTCTTTTTCAGATCCCGGATAATATCAAACAGTGCTTCGATCTCCGTTTCCGTAAGAGCTGCTGAAGGTTCATCAAACACGATGATCTTTGCATCATAAGAAACTGCCTTTGCAATCTCACACATCTGCTGCTTTCCTACTGTAAGCTCTGACATGATCGCTGTCGGATCAATATCAACATGCAGTTTATCAAACAGTTTTTTCGCTTCTTCATTCATTTTTTTGTCATCGATCCGAAGACCTTTTTTAAACTCCCGGCCAATGAACAGATTCTGAGCCACCGTTAAATGTCCCAGCATATTCAGCTCCTGATGCACGATCACGATCCCTGCATCCTGTGCTGCTTTTGTATTTTTAAATTCTACTTCTTTTCCTTCATAAATGATCGTACCGGAATCTTTTTTATAGATTCCCGTCAACACTTTCATCAAAGTCGATTTTCCCGCACCGTTTTCTCCCATCAGTGCCAGAACTTCTCCTTTTCTGATCTCAAGATCCACATGATCCAGTGCATGAACACCAGGAAAAGATTTGTCAATATTTTTCATTGTTAAGATAATATCGCCCATGTTTTGCTCTTCCTTCCTGTCTTCCTGCTAATTTTTTCTCCGTCTTGCACAAACATCGGCAAAAACGGCTGCGATCACGATCAATCCCGTAATAATATACTGATACTCTTTTGTAAATCCAAGAGCTAAGATTCCCTGCTGTAAAAGTGCAATGATAAATACACCCAGTACCGTGCCTCCGATGGTTGCAGCACCTCCTGCCATGGAAGTTCCTCCCATTACACAGGCTGCGATCGCTTCGTTGTTATACTGATCTCCGTAACCCGGCTGTACTGTTGTAAATGCGGCAACAAAGAACAATGCTGCGATCCCTACCAGCGTTCCGCAGATCACATATGCCATCATTTTCCATTTCTTAGTATTGACACCGGAAAGTCTGACTGCTTCTTCATTACTTCCAAGACAGACCATATAACGACCTGCTCTTGTTGTATTCAGCAGCACTGCACAAAGTGCTGCGACTGCCAGAAAGATAAACAAACCTACCGGAACCGAACCGGCACTAACGATATTTCGATACCAGCCATTTACCGGATCTGCCGCCTGCGGCCAGCTGACCGTCTGCGATTTTGTAAAGACTGCTGCGATTCCCTTCGCAATATTCATACTTGCCATCGACACGATAAACGGCGGAACCTTACAATATGCCACTAAAACACCGTTAAAGCAGCCAAATACCGTACCGATCAAAATACTCATCAGCATACACACCGGCAATGAAACTCCATAAGATGTCAGACAAAAACCGGACACAAGGGCACAGCAGAACATCATCGGTCCAATAGAAAAATCAATCCCTCCCGTTGCGATCACAAACGTAACCCCCAAAGAAAGAAATCCCAAAAAATATGCATAGTTTAATGTATTCAGGATCCGTGTCATACCAAAAAATGATCCTCCGGTCAGAACACAAAATGCAACATATATTAAAATCAACACACCGATCAGAATGATCCTGCTAAAACCAATCTTTTTTACAAATGGACTCTGCTTTATCTTTTCCACGTTCTCTATCCCTTCCCTTGGTCTTTTACTTTCCTCTTTTTTATAAGTCCCTATACGGGCAAACTTTATCCTTTATTATACAATACTCTATTGGTAAATGCACGTAAAAGATTTCTTAAGAAAAGCGATTTAATGGAAAATTTTCCATAATCTATGACGGGTATCCTCATCACAAAAGGCTGTTTCTACCGCATTCCACTGAAATCTCAAAAGCTCTTCCTCCGTAATGTCAAATCTTTCGTGCAGAAAATTCATTTCTTTTTCGATACTTGTGTTGCTGACCAGACGGTTATCCGTATTTACGCTCACTGCGATCCCTGCTTTCGCAAACTCTCTGATCGGATAAACTGTCCCCGGAACCAATGCTTTTGTCTGATAATTGCTGATCGGACACATTTCCACGCCGATCCTTTTTTCCGCAATGAGTTTCTGCACTTCCGGATGTCCCATCATAGCGATCCCATGTCCGATACGGGCAGCACCCCACTCTGCAGCCATTAAAATATTTTCAACACTTCCACACTCTCCCGAATGGATCGTAAATGGATATCCCATAGTTTTTGCTTCCTGAAAGAGCGGATAAAACTGTTTTCTCGGAAATCCGGCTTCATCACCTGCCAGATCTGCGGCACATAACCCTTCTCCCAAAAATTCTCTGCATTCCCGGAGCATTTGAAGATTGGTCTCTTTATCATGATGGCTCATCATACAGGCGATCACACCGTATTCAATCCCACACTGCTCTTTTGCCTCTGCCAGTCCGTCTAAAACAGCTTCCATCACATCTTTACAACCCAGTCCTTCCGCGACAGACAGCTGTGGGGCAAACCGAACTTCAATATATTTCATATGATCTTTCTGCAGATCCATTAAAAAATCAAATGCTGTTTTTTTCAAATTCTCTTTTGTCTGAAGACATTGCAGCGGAATATCAAATTTCTGCAGATATTCTGCAAGACTTCTGCAGTTTTCTTCAATCTGTACTTCGGATAAATCTACCTTTCTCCCAAGAATTTCAGAAATCCCTTCCACTGTCATAGAACCGTCCAGATGACAATGAAGATCAATCTTTGGTTTCATTAAAAATTCTTTGCTTAACATCTTTTTTCAGCCATCAAATCTACGCACTTAAAACGGCCACTATGTGTGTATCTACTACTCAATAGCGGCCGTTCTAATGAACTTCAATATCCAATGGTTTTTTTCCTTTCCATTTTTTTGAACATCTATATTTAGTTTTATTTTTATTCCCGACTCGTAACCCCGATTTTTACTTAGAAAGACTTATATATAATCTATTTTGTCGATTTTTATAATTTAAAGTGTTTCCTCTTTCTCCGAAACCTGTAAAATGAATTTCTTTACACTCTTTTTACCCTTAAATTATAATGGTAAATCTTCAATATGAGCACCAGCTTTTTTATATCCCTTTTCGCTTTGCCATTCTACCATTTTAAGATTGACATCTTCTTACGATTCTATGATTTTTATTGGCTCTTATGCACATTCTGCGATGAAAAGGTCTCTCACGTCAGGAACTGCTTAGGTGTTACCATTCTCATATTGAGATGAATTGTCGATTGGTCCCATCGGAATTTACCTCCAATCCTCCTCTTTATGGTTCTGATCCCATCACCCATCTTTTACCTATCGTTATCAGATGTTTCTTTTTCTTCCGGCTTTCTCGTCACCGGTTTCTATCTCAATCTCCTCATCTGATCTTCTTAGGATTTTCTTGTTTGGTTCTGTGATCAGTGTTGTTTTTTGTTGTCTTTATACTAGCATGGTGTTTCTTATTTGTCAACACATTTTTCGATAATTTTCGACTTATTTTTAATAATTGTTTTTGTTTGCCATAATTGTTTATACAATTCTAAATTAAAATCCATAAAAGAAATCCTATCATACATCATAATTTTTCTCTTAATTTATCTAACTCCTAAGAAACCTGTCCTTTTTCATAGAAAAAACATACTTTTACATCCATTTTTCTATGCACTGCCACTGTCCCCTATTTGTGTTTTGCAGACGTCATCGGCTCTAACTCTAGTCCTTTGACCAGATGCAGCACAAAACAGGAGACTGCGTCAGTGCCCGGTAAAATTTACCTTATCAATATAAAATATACGCTTATCGAATAAGATTGTTACGCTTTTTACCTGCTTTAATAATTATTTTTTCAAAATTTCATTTTCCGGATCCATGGAAAAGATTTCTCTTACAGCTTCATCAGAAACCAGTTTTTCTCCTCCAAGTACAACACCTGAACGGATCGCATGTGCTTCCATGTAATCTGCAGCTGCCTCATATCCGTCAAAAGATGCACTGTTTGCAAGGATCAACGGGGCATTTTTACTCATTGCCAGAGCACCGCCTGCCAGTCCGTCAGGATAATTTTTTCCATATGCGATGACTGCATTGTCCGGACTTTCAAAAAACAGTTCTGCAATCTTTACAGACGTTTCATATCTCGTGCTTCCTTTGACACGTTCTGTTTTACCGCAGATTTTTGCTGCTTCTGATTCTATGCTTTCACTAACTGCTGCTGTTCCGCCCAAAATGTAAATATTGTTTTCTTTATGAGCTTCTAAAAATGCTTTTTGTTCCGCAGTCAGTTGTTTTCCTACTAAAAGGATTGCTTTTCCGGTTGCAGAAGCAGATAAACTGTCTGCAAACTTCTTTCCGGTACAGATCAGGATGTCTTCCTCTGTTACTTTTGCTTCATTTAAGATCAACAGATTTGTCTCATAACGATCTTTTCCCTGAAGACGTTTTATATTCAGTCCGGTAAGTCCTTTTTCAAATTTTTCTGATACCGCACCTGTTCCGCCCAGGATATACACAGTTCCATCTGCCGCGAGATTCTCTTTAATGTATTCCTGAACCTTTGTCATAGAACCATCATTTGTCATAAGGATCGGTGCATCTTTTTTCGCTGAAAGATAGCTTCCTGCCAATGCATCTGCAAATTTTTGACCGCTGGCAACGATCACTGTTTCAAATTTTTCTGTTCCAAGTTCTTCTTTCAGTACATCTGCTGCTTTCATTGCTGTTTCATAACGGTCTTTTCCACTGATACGCACCACCTCTGTACATTCTTCTTCCTCAGCCGGTGCATATTTCCGTGCGATTTCTGTGATCGCTTCATACATTCTGTCTGTTTCAGAATGTACCAGCATTCTCTGAGTTTCATTTGCAGCTACTGCACTTCCATGATAAGTCGTTTTCTTAGGACACTGCATTCCTGCTACAAGTTCACTGATCTCTGCCTGAAATTCTTCACTCTGCTGCATCAGATATTTTGCTTTTGCCACATCACGGATTCCCTGTTTGAACATTTCGTATCTTGGGGTACTATAAAATCCTGCGTTGTAATCTTCATCAATTTCTGTACGTTCTACCGGATAAATAAACCAGCCATCACCCGGTTCCCAATATCTGTAAGAAACATCTCCATGCATATCATATACATAATTATCCCATGCCCAGCGCATAAAACCGTCAGTTCCCAGTGTCATAGAATACCAGATTGTCCAGTAATTATCCCCCGGATCACTGATGATATAGTTGCTCGGATAGTCTCCTGTACAGCTGTAAAATGTTGTATTTAATCCAAGTTCCCGTCGATGTTCTGATAAAGCATTCATCTGATCACGATCGGTACAGTTTCCAAGATTGATGGAAATATCATCGATGCGGTCTGTAAAATCATAATATTCCGGTGCTGCATAATTTAATGCAGAAGAAATCTTCAGATGTTCGCCATCTTCATTTGTAACTTCTTCGATCAGTGCCACTGCCGGACGTAACTGGTCTAAAGAACGTTCATCCATAGAAATATAAGTAATGTCAAACCAGCCCATTTCTTCAGAATGTTCGATAAAATCTTCTAAAAATGCGGTCCACATTTCTGTCCATTCTTCTGTTCCCGGTGCATGAGATTCTTTGATCGTCTGTCCTTTTACCGCATCATAATATGCGATCTGGTTATTCCACGGAACAATACTGTAACATTTGATCTGACCAATACCGTTTTCCGGATCGATCACACCGCATTCTGCTGCAAATTCTACCCATGCATCGTACCATGTATAATCGAAAGACCACGTATCATCTGCATTTTTTGTCCATTTTACCATCGAAGGATCACTGTAATAAGACTGATGATTCCATGCTTCTTCTACAACATTGGCAACCAGATCATGTCCACCGATCGAAGCGTATTCTTCCATAGTCGCACGCATCAGATTAAAATGTTCTTCTGTAAAATAAAAGTCATTATTTACTTCATAAGAAATTCCCCAGGTAGGTGTTTTGCCCAAGCCAAGATAGTAATTTGCTACAGAAAACGGATGCTGCCAGATCTGGATTTCTGTAGCTTCCGGTTCCGGCTGTACCAGATTCAAAACTTCGATCGTATAAGTCAGTTCAACCGGAAAACGAAGTTCATCAGCAGAAACCTGAATCGTTCCGGTATAGGTTCCAGCCTTGGTATCTTCCGGAATTTCCATCGTTACCCATGCAAATCTTACAGTTTCTGCTTCCTGATCAATGGAACCGCCCTGATAGATCACATCAGGATAAGCGTTGACAACGCCTCCCATGTTACGGCCATCATTTGCATCGATCTCTTTTAACCATTTGATCTCAATATTTTCTTTCGAGAGAACTGCTCCGTTTTTACTTGTAAAATCGGAAGCTGTCACTGTTACATGATGCAGATCTTCTGATTTTGAAAGCACCTGGATCTTGGAGTTTAACTGATCTCCTTTCCATGCTGTACCGTTCCAGCTGTCTTTGATCTCAGCATTCAAAAGCTCCTCATAATCCTGCTGTGTATCCAGAAGTTTTTCATTTCCGACACTGACTGCTGCCTGCTGCATCGCCGGATCAACGATTACCTGAACACTTGCTTTTACATCGGTTCCTTTCACTGTAGCCGTGATCGTTGTTTCTGCAAGAGTTTCTACCATGCTGCTTGCCATGATCACTCCATCTTCTGTAACAGATGCTACTGTTTCATCCGCACTGCTCCACTGAACTTCCGGTGTCTCGATCACCCATGGTTCTGCTGAAACAGCAACCTGTTTTGTTTCTCCCAGACCAAGTCGAACGGTCTGAGGATTTAAAGAAATCGCTGACGGATTTAATTCATCATAATATACGCGAATCTTATCCACCTGCATTGCTCTTGTATCTCCGTCTTTTCGCACAACCTTCAATACATGCTCTTCATCTTCCAGATCATTTACTTCAAATAACAGCTGTTTATGCTGCGTCGTTCCTGATTCCAGATTAGAAAGAACTTCTCCGGCATATTCTCCGTCGATGTAAACTTCTGCATTGGCATGTGCTACATTCTTACTTCCGTAAATTTCAAGTCCGGTACCTGTAAAATTCATTGTATAATAATCTTCTTCAGAACCGGTTGCACTGTAATGATCCGTACCATCAAAAAACAGATTCGGATAACCTGCCTCTCCAAACCATCTTCCTTCTGATTCATACTGGATCTTAAAAGCTTCCCCTGATACCGTTGTTACGGAATCATCAACATCCACATAGTTTGATCCTGCTGCCAAAACTGCCGATGACGGCACTGCAGACAAGACAATACTAAATGCAACTGCTGCACTCAGCATTTTTTTTGCAATTTTTTTAAACATGATTCTCCTCCTTTTTTTAGTTCCACACAATCTGATCAAAAATTATTATCCCCCATTTTATATTTGCTGTCTTTTACAGCATTTTTTTGATCCATACATCATGTGAATCTTTCCCTTTCATTGTCTATTTTTCCTAACACTTTGTCAATCACAGAAATCATATTTTCTTGTTGCATTGACTATAAAAAGCTCGTTTCTCAAACCTTTCAAGTAATTACGGTTTTAACCAAATCTACATGCAGAGATACGATTTTTCCCGCTGACCGCAGGGCTTTTATTTCATAGAAAAATCTATTACTTTCACACTTTAATACAGCAAGGTTTTTCCTGTGAAATTATGAGAAGCACGCTTTACGGACTTTGTGGAGTATCACAGTGTTTCTCTAATATTTATGCAAGCACAGTATTTTTATCGCTGCTCTATAAAGAAACAACCGCCAGCATTCGCATATTGCGATCTGCTGACGGCACCTGTCTTTCCAA
>CAZWLV010000024.1:13192-15677 GCA_964634715.1 uncultured Lachnoclostridium sp.
AAACAACCGCCAGCATTCGCATATTGCGATCTGCTGACGGCACCTGTCTTTCCAAAGATTACATCATTTCCAAAAGTTTCTGTTTCAGTTCATTTTCCATACGCTGCATTTCTACTTCTGCTTCCTGACGTTTTATACGACCTTCCTGCTGGATCTTCATCACTTCATCAAAGGTAGAGATCAGCGATGCATTCGTTGCTTTTAACGTTTCCATATCAACGATTCCTCTTTCAGCTTCTTTCGCTGTTTCCACGGATGCAAGTTTCAGCTTTTCTGCATTTTTCTTTAAAAGTTCATTCGTAATGTCAGAAACCTGCCTCTGTGCTTCTGCAGCCTGAACAGAATGTTCCATTCCTAATGCCAGCACCATCTGGCTTTTCCATAACGGGATTGTATTTACTACGGTAGACTGGATCTTTTCCACCATGACAGTATCATTGCTCTGTACCATGCGGATCTGAGGAGCTGTCTGCATAGAGATTGCTTTTGTCAGTTCCAGATCATGGAGCTTCTTCTCAAAACGATTGCATCGTTCTTCCAGATCTCTTGCTTCCTGTGCATCTTCCGGAAGATTGCTTCTTTGTGCTTTTTCTTTTAACTGCTGTAATTCTCCCATACGGATTTCCTGCAGTTTTTTCTTGCCTGCCAGAATATACATCGTCAATTCTTTATAATAGATCAGATTCTGTTCATACATTTTATCCAGCATGGCAACATCTTTTAAAAGCTGTACCTGATGCTTTTCCAGAACTTCACAGATCTCATTAACATTGGTTTCTGCTTTTGCATATTTGGCTTTCATAGATTCCAGTTTATTAGAAGTTTTTTTGAAAATCCCTAAAAAACCTTTGCTTTCTTCTTCATCAAAAGACTTTAATTCTGTTACAACACCGGAAAGAAGATTTCCTACTTCTCCCAGATCCTTTGTTCTTACATTTTCTAATGCTGCTTCGGAAAAATCTGCCATCTTCTTCTGGGCACCTGCACCATACTGTAAGATCACAGAAGAATCATTTAAATTGATCTGTTCAGAAAAAGCCCTTACCATCTCTTTTTCTTCTTCTGTCAGCATACTGTCATCAAGACCTGTCGGCACCTGCTCTGCTGCCGGAACGACTGCTTTCTTTTCTTCCTTTCCAAAAGGATCCAATGTCAATGTCGGAACCGTCTTTGTTTCATTTTTCATAAAATCATCCATCATCCTTATCCGCCTTTCTTCAAAAAACATTTTTCGTTTCACATATAACGTCGATATATTTTTCTGTTTTTATTTTTTTCGCAAACCGTCTTCTTTCAGCCCTTCCTGTGCAAGCATCGTGTTTAATACGGAAATATCCGCCGATACATCCCATGCTGTCTCCAAAAATAAACTGTCCAAAAGTTTTTCAAATGCAATATTTAAAGTATCCAAAGTCGCTTCAATCTCTTTTTTCGATGCCTGAATATTTTCTCCTCCTACCGGCTGTGCATCCATTTCTGCATAAGCTTCCAAAAGACGAACCGTTGTCGGCAAGTAGTAATCCATCATTTTTTTAATATCAGAGATACATTTTGGCTCTCTTTCCACTCTGTCAAAAATCTTATCTACCAGCATCTCGATCCGATAGATTTTTTCTGAAATCTCTTCTCCCGGGATCGCATCATTACATGCCCGGATCTTTTTCAGATATTCTTCTCCCTGATCGATCACTTTTTTTACTTCCGGCGTTAAATTCTTCTCTTCTTGCGGCTGTGGTTTCTTTTCTTCCTGCTGCAATGCCTTTTGCTGCTCCAGTCGGCAATACTGCTCATACAGATCATCGGTTACGATCAGACAGGTTTTCTGTTGATCCAAATGACCTTGAACAAACCAGCCTTTCTCGATCATCTTTACAAGATCTTTACGAACTCTCGTTTCCGGCAATCCCGTTTTTTTGACCAGATCAGCAATATTACAATATTCTTTATTACCGATCACACCCAGATAACTTTTAAAACGTTTAAGTTTTGCTAATTGATTCGTCTGCCAAATCCCGACAAAAGCTCCGATCCCAACCAATGCCAATGACAGATTTTTCAACAGCTTTGATAAGACCATCAGACCAACTCCGGAAAAACCTTGAAATACCAGCTCCGCAGCTCCACTGATCAAACATCCGCCCATCCCGACAATTGCCATGGAATATCCAAGCACTGCCAAAAAGATCGTCATTGTTTTTGAGGGTATTTTTACCCATTGTTTTTTAACCGCAGGCTTTACATTGCTGTAATGCATTCCATAACCGCTCTGCCGCTCCGGTGACTTTTCTTTTTTCAGATTTTTTGTCACGGTATCCGCTGCCTGATTGATCGTATTTGAAATCATTTCATTTAATTTTTCATAATCCTGATTTTCCACAGCATCCACAACGGTTCTGCGAATTTTTTCTCCTAACTCTTCCCAACTACTGCTCATCTATACTGCCTTTCTGCTATAATATCGTAATTTTTGCTTATTCCAGCTCTT
>CAZWLV010000025.1:0-15577 GCA_964634715.1 uncultured Lachnoclostridium sp.
TAAATATACGTTAACCATATCTGCCATTTTCCTATTTCCTTTCTCATTTTCCTTATACAGTTCTGTAAACTCCCTAGTTCGCAAAGTCGCCCCTTACGGTGCTTTCCCACTGCTTTGCAGCTAACTTTGCTCATTTCGGGCATTTCACTCATATCCTTTCAAACAAGCTCACTCATGCTAGCATGATCCGCTTGTTTCGCAGGATATGGCAAAACTGTTTTCTTAGTACTCCGGTGGTAATTCTCCGATCTCATCATAACGGAATACCGGACCGTCTTTGCATACATATTTTGATCCAATGTTGCAGCGGCCGCATTTTCCTACACCGCATTTCATACGAAGTTCAAAGGTTGTATAAACCTGTTCATCTGTAAAGCCTAATTCTTTTAAACCAGCCAGAACAAATTTGATCATGATTGGCGGTCCGCAGATCAGTGCCACTTTATCTGTATCCAGATTTAATTCTTTTACATAGTTTGGTACGAAGCCTACATGACCGTCCCAGCCTTCCTGTTCTCTGTCGATGGTCAGATGTACATTGATCCCTTCCGTTTTCATCCAGACTTCCTGGATCTCTTTTAACTGAACCAGATCATCTGCGGAACGGGAACCGTAAACGATATCAACTGTTCCATAATCTGCACGGTTATCGATCACGTAATTGATTACGGAACGAAGTGGTGCAAGACCGATACCACCTGCGATAAACAGAAGGTTCTTGCCTTTTAATTCTGTTTCTACCGGAAAATGATTTCCATATGGTCCGCGGACTGTGATCTCATCTCCTACTTCTAAGCTGTGGAGATAATCTGTCAGTTCTCCGCATTTTTTAATACTAAATTCCTGATATTCTTTATTGGTCGGTGAAGAAGTGATGGAAAACATTGCTTCACTGACACCCGGTGCACAAAGCATTGCACACTGGCCAGGCATATGTTCGAACAGCTTTCCGCCTTCCGGAGCATTGACACGGAAGGTCTTTACATCCGGTGTTTCCTGACGGATATCTGTGATGATCCCTACCTTTGGAATTAACGTATCTAAGGTATAATTATCATGACAATGACATTCACACATTAGTTTGCACCTCCCTGTTTCTGAAAAGCTTTGATGACTTTTACGATATTTAAAGATGACGGACATTTTTCTACACAGCGGCCGCATCCGACACAGGAGTACATACCGTCATTATTTGCCGGGAAATATACCAGCTTATGCATAAATCTCTGACGGAATCTCTGCATCTGGCTTGTACGGTTATTGCCGTGAGCCATCATCGTAAAGTCGGAATACATACAGGAATCCCAGCAGCGGTAACGCTGTACGCCGTGTCCTGTATCATAATCTTTAATGTCATAACACTGACAGGTCGGACATACAAACGTACATGTTCCGCATGCCAGACATGGTTTATATAATTCTTCCCATACCGGAGCATCAAATTTTTCCATTAAATGATCTCCATCCCATCCTTCTAAAGAAAGATCAGAATATGGAAGTTTTTCAACGATCTTACGGATCGCTTCTTTTTCTGTTTCTACTGCTGCTTCATCAGCATCGGTCAAAAGGCTTTCCACTGTTTTGGTAAGGGCTTCTCCCTTTTCCGTCATTGCCTTCCAGTAATATTCACCGTCTGCCTGCCAGAGTGCAACGTCTGCTGCCGGTTCTGCACAGTCGATGCCGAATACTTTACAGAAACAGGTTTCTTCCGGTTCATGACAAGCCATGGCTACGATCGTTCCGTGAGCACGTCTTGCTGCATAGAAACTGTCTACCGGATTGGCAAGAAATACTTTATCCAGCACTTCCACGCCTCTGATATCGCAGGCTTTCATACCGAATACAACAAAATTCTGTTCTTTTAATGTTTCCGGCTGGATCTTGATGCTCTTGCCGTCTTTATAACAGGTATATAAATTCTCGCTCTGTGGGAAGAATGCATCTTTTGGTGATTTCACTGTTTTTAAAGTTTCCAGATCAACCTCTGCATCTTCTTTCCATACTGCGAAATTTGTCTGTCCGCCGATCTTTACCGGCAGATATAATTCCTGATCTGCAGCGATCATACGGAATAATGCCGGCAGATTTGTCTTACTGATCTTATACATCCATTATCCCCTTTCTGCCACGATACTCGGCTCTGCATCATCAAATGTGAAGTTGGTAAGCGGTCCTTTGGAATCTGTATCTGCTCCTGCCTGATATTCTCCGTATAATTCGTTGATATCTTTGATGAATTTACGGTTGAACAGATGCAGCGGGATTCCCTGCGGACATACTCTGCTGCATTCTCCACAGTCAGTACATCTTCCTGCTACATGGAATGCACGGATCACGTGGAACATCTTTTCTTCAAAAGAATCCACATTTGCTTTCTGTGCACTGTCAAATTTGTTGCTGTCGAAGACACATTTACGGCAGCTGCATGCAGGACATACGTTGCGGCATGCATTACAGCGGATACATTTGCTTAATTCCTTCTGGAAAAATGCAAATTTTTCTTCCGGACTCATTGCCTCGATCTTTTCAACTTCTGCAAAACGTTCTGCATCTTTTGTATCTTTTGATTCGCCCAAAAGCTCATCATAGATCATATGCTCTTTGCCTTTACATACGTGACATCTTTCCAGCATCACTTCTTTGTATGGAAGTTCTTTTTCACCATACAATGTTTCAAATGCCAGTGTTTCACATGCATCTGTCATTTCTGCACCGGAAACACCTGTGATCCCTTTGATCCCTGCTTTTTTTGCTTTTTCAATATCCAGCTTTCCTTTACAGCCGACACCGATGATATATGCTTTTTCTCTGTCTACACGGTGTTCTTTGATCAGCTGGTTAAAGCTGTATGTATCACATGGTTTTAAACATACCAGTGTCTTTCCTTCCAGTTTGGAAGCTTCGATCATATATTTACTTAAATTGGCTCCGCAAAAACCATTGTATACAAAATTTTCCAGTTCTTCTGCATTCTGAAAGTAAGCCGGTTCCGGATTATAAGGAAGATCTCCTGCCTTCCAGCCAAGAACACGTGCTACTGTTCCGTTTTCCAGAAGCTCTTTTGCACGATTTACTAATTCTTGCATCTTAAATCCCCCAATCTTACATTCTTTCCAAGAGAGTGGATCTTCTCAACAAATTCGTTCATCGTCTGTGAGAATTTCACACCTTCCGCTGCGGATACCCATTCTACACGGGTACGTCCGTTTTCTACTCCAAGGTAATCCAACATAGAGAAGAGAAGGGTCATACGTCTTCTTGCATAATAATTGCCTGTACTGTAATGGCAGTCTCCCGGATGACATCCGCAGAGGATCACACCATCTGCTCCTTTTTCAAATGCTCTTAAAATGAACATCGGATTGACACGGCAGGAGCACGGAACACGGATGATCTTTACATCGGCAGGATATGCCAGACGGCTGCTTCCTGCAAGGTCAGCACCAGCATAGCTGCACCAGTTGCAGCAGAATGCTACGATCTTCGGTTTAAATTCTTCATTCGTTTCTAACGGCATATTGCATCTACCTCCGCGATAATCTGTCTGTTGGAGAAGCCCTGTAAATCCATGGAACCTGACGGGCAGGCAACGGTACATGCACCGCATCCCTGACAAAGCGCACTGTTTACAACAGCGATACGGCGTGTTTCACGGATGCCATGATCATTGACTTCTTTATTTTCATAACTGATAGCACCATATGGACATACATTTGCACAGGTAGAACATCCATTACACATCAGTTCATCTGCTTTTGCTGTACATGGGTTCGTCAGCAGTTTATCTTTTGCCAGTAAACCGATGGCTTTGACTGCTGCTGCACCGGCCTGTGCAACGGTTTCCGGAATATCTTTTGGTCCCTGGCAGACACCTGATAAGAAGACACCTGCTGTCGGTGATTCTACCGGACGGAGTTTTGCATGGGATTCTGTAAGGAAGTTGTTCGTATCAATGCTTGCTGTCAGCATTGTTGCGATCTTTCTTACATCCGGATTTGGTTCGATGGCAGTTGCCAGAACGACCATATCTGCTTCTTTTAAGATCTGTTTGTTATCTAAAAGATCAACACCCTGTACTAATAATTTTCCATCAGGCTGTGGAATGACTTTTCCTACCTGACCTTTGATATAATTGACACCGTAATCTTCTACGGCTCTTCTGTAAAATTCATCGAAGTTTTTACCCGGTGTACGAACATCAATGTAGAATACGGTTACATTCACATCCGGATATTTATCACGGATCAGCATTGCATGTTTTGCAGTATACATACAGCAGATCTTAGAGCAGTAGCTCTTTCCTCTGCCATCTGCACAACGGCTTCCTACACACTGGATAAATACCATTTCCTTTGGATGTTTTCCATCGGAGAGACGTTCTAAATGACCCTTTGTAGGACCTGCTGCATTCATGACACGTTCTAATTCCAGAGAAGTGATCACATCTTTGCTCTGGTTATATGCATATTCATCATAGTTATCCAGTTTGATCGTATCGAAACCTGTGGCAACGACGATCGCACCATATTTTTCTGTGATGATCTCATCTTTCTGTGTATAATCAATGGCTCCTGCCTGACATACCTTAGAACATACACCGCATTTTCCTGTTTTCATCTTAATGCAGGCTTCTGTATCGATGACCGGTACGTTCGGGATCGCCTGAGCAAATGGAGTATAGATGGCACTTCTTGTATTTAATCCGCGGTTAAATTCGCTCAATGTCTTTTTGGAAGGACATTTTTCCTGACAGACACCGCATCCTGTACATTTGGTCTCATCTACAAATCTTGCTTTCTTTTTGATATCTACCGTAAAATCACCTACGAAACCGGATACCTTTTCTACTTCACTGTATGTATAGATCTTGATCTTATCATGTGCTGCAGCCTCTACCATCTTTGGAGTGAGGATACATGCGGAACAGTCCAGTGTCGGGAAGGTTTTGTCTAACTGGGACATTCTTCCGCCGATACTTGGTGTTTTTTCTACGATATCTACTTCATATCCTGCATCTGCAATATCCAGTGCAGTCTGGATTCCTGCGATACCGCCGCCGATGACCAGTGCACGTTTTGTAACACGGCTTTCACCCGGCTTTAACGGTGCATTTAAATTTACTTTTGCGATCGCTGCTCTTGCAAGGATCACGGCTTTTTTTGTAGCCTCTTCCATATCCTTATGGATCCAAGAACAATGTTCACGGATATTTGCGATCTCTACCATATATGGGTTCAGTCCTGCTCTTTCAGCCGCTGCTCTGAATGTCGTTTCATGCATACGCGGTGAACAGGAACATACCACGATTCCTGTCAGATTCTTTTCTTTGATCGCTGCTGCGATCTTTGCCTGTCCTGCTTCAGAACACATATACTGATAGTCTTCTGCATGAACCACTCCCGGTTCCATGGCAGCCATTTCTACTACCTTTTTCACGTCTACGGTTGCGGCAATGTTGCTTCCGCAATGGCAGACAAATACGCCTATTCTCTGCATGGGCTTACCTCCTGTATCTTCTGAATGCACTAACTAAAAGCTGCTGTGGAAGATCCGGATCTAATAACTCAGGAACCTCGTCCGGTGAAAGGTAGGTCTGTCCCTTCTGACGTACCACCAGCTGTCTTGCTGCATCGATTAATTTTCCAGGTTTTACATCTCGCGGACATCTTTCCACGCATGCAAAACAGGAAAGACATTTCCAAAGGGATTTGGATTCTGCCAGACTTTCAATATCACCATTCTGTACATAAGATACAAACTGATGCGGTTTGATGTCCATTTCATTAAAAGAAGGACAGGAAGCTGAACATTTTCCGCATTTCATACATTTTAACGGATTTACACCACTGATCTCTTTGATCAGTTCTGCCTGATTCTTTGCGCTGCTCATACGCTTTCTACCTCCTCTTTTACTCCGAGTGCTTCTGCCAGAAGTTCTGTAAAGTAATGAACAGGAAGCTTTCCTTCTGCACTCTTATTTAAATTATACATACAGAGCGGACAGGCTGTGATGAGCATTTCTGCTCCAAATCCTGCTGCACTTTCTGTAATCTTATCGCACATATTTTTTGCCATCTCTTTTTCTTTTAAAGAGATATAACCGCCGCAGCATTCGTTGCGGTACGGATATACGACCGGTTCAGCACCGATGGCACGGATAAAATCTTCAATGATCGTCGGATTTTCCGGATTATCAAATCCAAGAACTTTTCCCGGACGGAGCAGAAGACATCCATAATAAGCACCGATCTTTCTGCCTGTCAGCGGATTTACCACCTTTTCTTTCAGTTTATCAAATCCTACACGGTCACGTAAAACTTCCAGAAAATGCAGTACTTCTGTTTCTCCTGCATATGGTTCTTCCAACTGCATATAGTTGTTTGCTTTGGTTCGGATATCATCTACATTCTTCATATCATCGTTCACACGCTTGATCACGTGATGACATGCAGAACAGAGGGTTACCAGATCCTGACCTTTTTCTTTAGCCGCATTGAGTGTACGAACGGAAGAAAGTTTGCTTGCGATCTCGTCAGAACCCAGCGGATAAACACCGCCGCAGCACTGCCAGTCTTCAATTTCTTCCAGTTCAAATCCCAGTGCACGTGCAGAAGCTCTGGCATAAGCATCCAGATCTTTCGCTTTTGTTTTCAGGGTGCATCCCGGATAATAACTGTACTTCATATCGAATCATTCTCCTCTTTCATCATACTTATGATTAGATTTCAACCTGTGAAATAACAGCTTTTAATGCATCTGCACTGCGTCTTAATGCTGCAACTTCATCTTCCGTTAAATCTACATGTACTTTTCCGCGGTGTCCGTTTGGTCCTACTAAAGATAAAGTACTTAAACATACATCTTCAATACCATATTCTCCATGCATCATCGTAGATACAGTTGCCATAGAATCAGAAGCGGCAACCAGTTTGCTGCATAACTGACAGACAGACGCTGATACGGCATAGAAAGTTGCTCCTTTATTTGCAATGATCTTACCGCCGGATTTCTGAACATATTCTAACATGCCTTCCTTATCCACCGGTTTGACATCTCTTCCGAGAGCCTGCATTGCTTCCGGATATTTATCGATCGGCACTGCTGAAATGCTTGCACAGCTCCATGGAATAAATGAAGTATCTCCGTGTTCACCGAATACATAAGCATGTACATTTTTCTGTGCAATTTCGAAATGTTCTGAAATACCGCAGCGAAGTCTGGCAGAATCAAGGATCGTACCGGAACCGATGATCTGATTTTCAGGAATTCCGGAAACCTTTGTAAAGACATAAGTCATAACGTCTACCGGATTGCTTACGATAATATAAAGCGCATTTGGTGCTACCGCTGCGATCTTTGGTGCAAGATCTTTCATGATATTGACATTTGTCTGTGCAAGCTCCAGTCTTGACTGACCCGGCTTACGGCCGATTCCGGAAGTAATGATCACGATATCAGAGTCTTTTGCATCTTCGTATTCTCCTGCAACGATAGAGATCGGATCTCTGAAAGAAGTTCCCTGGATAATATCCATGACTTCTCCTTCTACCTTTTCTTTTTTGATATCGATCATTACGATCTCTGATGCGATATCATCATTTGCTAAAGTATACGCGATCGTAGCACCTACATTTCCGGCACCGATAACAGTAATTTTGCTGCTCATAATTTCTTCTACCTTCCTTCGTTATTTTTTTAACAATCTTTTATAAAAAAAACCACACAAAAACATGGATCCTTCATTTTCTGCAACTGAAGAATCTATATTTGTGTTTCCCTTTCAAACAGTGCCTCTATAAACTGTTTGTTCTTAAAAGTTATCATATTGACATTTATTTGACAAGCCCTAATTGTCGTTATTTCTTGATTTTTCCCGATTTTTCGAGTTGACTTATTAGAAAACAAAGACTAACATTTGATTAAATGTTATAATCTTTCAGATTCTATGACAGGGATCCTTTTATTTTCAGGAGATTTATATGAATTTAAATACATTTTTTAAGGAACATCCAAAAATGGCTCTCGCCTTTTCCGGCGGCGTGGATTCTGCATATCTGCTATACGCCGGCATCACGGCAGGGTGCGACATCCATGCTTACTATGTCCACTCTGCTTTTCAGCCTCAGTTTGAACTGGAAGATGCTAAAAGGCTTGCAAGAGAACTGAACGCTTCCATGACGGTCTTAGAGCTTGACATTTTTTCCGAATCTCAGATTACGCAAAATCCGGCAAACCGCTGCTATTTCTGCAAACAGAAAATCTTCGGAACGATTCTGAAAGCTGCCCATAACGACGGGTATGAACTGCTGATCGACGGAACCAATGCTTCTGATGATGCAGATGACCGTCCCGGTATGAAAGCCTTAAAAGAGCTTTCTGTCCGTTCTCCTTTAAGAGAATGTGGATTTACCAAAGAAGAGATCCGGAAACGTTCCAAAGAAGCCGGGCTTTTTACATGGGAAAAACCGGCCTATGCCTGTCTTGCCACCAGAATTCCAACCGGTGTGACGATCACTTCCGAAAAACTGCATGCCACTGAACAGTCAGAACAGTTCTTAAGGGAGCTTGGATTTTCTGATTTTCGGATCCGTCTCTGCGGAAATGATGCAAAAATACAGGTTACGGAAACGCAGTTAGAAAAACTGCTATTATATAGGAAAGAAATCCTGAACGGATTAAAGCCTTATTATGAATCCATCACATTAGATTTAGAGGTACGCTCATGAGTGAAACAAAAAAAATCTTAGAACAGTTACAAAACGGAAATCTTACCGTCGAAGAAGCTCTTTTAAAGATCAAAAAAGAACCTTTTGAAGATATCGGCTATGCAAAAGTTGATTTTCACCGCAGTGTCCGTCAGGGAACTGCCGAAGTCATCTACGGCGAGGGAAAAACACCGGAACAGATCATCGGCATCTGCCATGCCATGTTAAAACACGGTCAGAATACGATCCTGATCACAAGATTATCAAAAGAATCTGCCGATCAGATCGGGCAGGTACATCCGCTTTCTTATCATCCGCAGGCAAGGATCGGTATCATCGGAACACTGCCGGAACCTGACGGGATCGGCAAAATCGTTGTTGCCACCGGCGGTACCAGCGATCTTCCTGTTGCAGAGGAAGCTGCACTGACAGCCGAAGCCTTAGGAAATGAAGTTTTACGACTCTATGATGTCGGTGTTGCAGGTGTCCACCGCCTTCTTTCCCATCTTGATGAACTGATGAGTGCCAGTGTGGTCATTGCCGTTGCAGGCATGGAAGGAGCCTTGGCAAGCGTGGTCGGCGGTCTCGTAGACTGTCCTGTGATCGCAGTTCCTACCAGCGTAGGATACGGTGCTTCCTTTGGCGGAATTTCGGCTCTTTTATCAATGTTAAATTCCTGTGCCAGCGGAGTTACCGTAGTAAATATCGACAACGGATTCGGTGCCGGATTTTCTGCCAGCCGGATCAATCATATGGAGAAAAAATCATGAAAACATTATATATAGACTGTGGAATGGGGGCAGCGGGGGATATGCTCACTGCCGGACTTTTAGAACTTTTTCCACATCAGGAGCAAATGATCGAACAGTTAAACACAATCGGAATCCCTCATGTCCACTTTGAGCGGGAAACTTCCGTCAAATGCGGAATCACCGGTACCCATGTTTCCGTAAAGATCGACGGAAAAGAAGAACATCAGCATGAATCTGCCGAACACCACCATGAACATCATACCCTTCATGGGATCGAACATCTTTTAGGGCATTTGAATATTTCAGAAAAAATACGTCAAAATGTCCTCAACGTCTATCAGATGATCGCAGATGCGGAAAGTCAGGTACATGGAAAACCGGTATCAGAAATCCATTTTCACGAAGTGGGGAGTCTGGATGCCGTAGCCGACGTAACGGCAGTCTGCTTTCTTTTAGATAAACTGGCACCGGAAAAGATCGTCGTTTCCCCGATCCATGTTGGAAGCGGACAGGTCACCTGTGCACACGGGATCTTACCGGTTCCGGCACCTGCTACAGCCTGCATCTTACAGGGCTGTCCGATTTACGGCGGAAAGATCAAAGGCGAACTGTGTACACCGACCGGAGCTGCTCTTTTAAAATATTTCGCAGATGATTTTGGTGAAATGCCGGTCATGAAAGTTTCTTCCATCGGCTATGGTATGGGCAGAAAAGACTTTGAAGCTGCCAACTGTGTCCGCATGATGCTTGGCGACACTGATCCTGAAAAAGATCTCATGTATGAGCTTCGATGCAATGTCGATGATATGACTGCCGAACAGATCGGATTTGCAATGGATCGCTTATTTGCCGCCGGAGCTGCTGATGTATTTACAATCCCAGTCAGCATGAAAAAATCCAGACCGGGAACGCTCATCTGTGTCATCTGCCGACCGGAGATCAAAGATTCCCTGACAGAAGTACTTTTTAAATACACTTCTACAGCCGGGATCCGTGAGATCAAAACCAAGCGGAGTATTTTAGAACGGCACATTACAGAAACAGAAACTCCTTATGGAATCGTTCGCAGAAAAGATTATTCCGGATATGGTGTAACACGGAGCAAATATGAATACGAAGATCTTGCCGCGATCGCTTCCGAACACGATCTTAGTATCGAAGAAGTTTTAAACAGCATTAAAAATGCTTTTTAATAGAAAAAACACAGCTTTGTCAAAAACTATTTTTTCGGAATGACATCTTTGTCATTCCGAATTTCTATTACAAACACGAAATTTAGTACATGTTAGGAATTCCTAACTTATTGCTTTTATCTTCAACTTCCTTTATAGTTATTAGTAGCATCATGATTTTGTGAAATGTTTTGCAGAGACCATTTCACAAACTCTGTTGAGGAAAGTTTTCCCAACATTTTAAATATTTCACTAAAAATAACGAAAGAGGTATTTTCATGAAAAAATTAACAGTTAAAAAAGGAAGCACATGTATGGCATGTCTTCAGTGTGTTCAGGCTTGTTCTGAAGCATTTTACAAAACATTTGATCCGGATAAATCCTGCATCCAGATCGTAGAAAAGAAAGCAGTTCGTCCGATGGCATGTCCACAGTGCGGAAAATGTGCTGAAGTCTGTCCAAACGGTGCGATCAAACAGAACGCAAAAGGCGTTTACATGGTAAACAAAAAACTTTGTACAGGATGTGGCTTATGTGTAGATGCATGTCCATTTGGTTTAATGGTAAAAGCAGACGATTCTGAAACAGCATCTAAATGTATCGCTTGCGGTATCTGTGCAAAAGCATGTCCAATGGACGTTCTTGAAGTTGTTGAAACCGAATAAAACACTTACATAAATTACCTTTCTAACAGGAAAAGACTAATCCAAACGGATTAGTCTTTTCTTATTGCTCTTTCGATCAACAGCTTTCTGATACTGTTTCTCCCTCATTTGCTTCTTCCTCTACGATCTCCCGTACCGGTGCTTCTTCTGAAAAACGCACCTGTAAAACAGCCTGCGGATGATTCAGGGAAAGATATGCATATTTCCCTTTTTTCGCAGCTTCTTCATGAAAGATCTCAAACAGTTCTTTTAAAACTTCCTTCGTAAGATAACCGCCTCTCCACTGAAAGATCAGCGTTTTTCCTTTCTTTACTGCCTGTGCTGCCCGCTTCTGCACTTCTTCATATTTTGTCCAGGACAGCTTTTTCTCACGATAATACGAATGTTCCCCATCTGTACATTCCGGTACTTTATAGATGACCGGTTCATGATCCTTGAAAATCTTCGAATCACTCAGATTAAAATAATCGTATCGGATCATTCCATTTTTGCTTAAAGAATTGTCAAACGTAACGTCAAGATGATAATACGTTCCGCCGATCCGCACGACATTCCACATATGACGGTATTTGATCCCTTTTTCCGGATTGTTGCCGCATAAAGCAATGATACACCAGATCCCCAGTGCATCGCACAACACCTTCACCGTCTTTGCAATCCCTTCACAGACTCCCACTCCCTGTCCTAAAGGACCGATGATCTCATGAGAATACGCCTTTTTTAACTTATCATAACGAACATTTTCACAGATAAAATCATGGATAAACAGCTCTTTTTCCTTTTCACTTAATTTTTCAGCCTGTCTTACCAGCTTCTTGATACGGGAATCCATTGCTTTTTGATGTTCCATGATCTGATTTTTCTTAAAAAGATATTCCGGAATGATCTCTGCATTGGGCGAATCTTTATAATATCTGTAACTGAATTTTACAGACCAGAAGATCTCCGGATGATCCATACGCACCATAAAATAAATATCGGATAACCGTTGTCCGTCTAATAACGGCACTGAAAAAGAGGGAGCCAGTGCCTCCAGCCCCTCTTTCATACCGTAATATACTTTCTGCTCTGTTTTCGATAACTGATCATAATAATATGCCATAAAAACCTCTTTATCACTAAAATATGTCAGTTTCCATTGTATTTGCAAGCACTTCTTTCGTCAATCCTTCGGTTTTAAATTCCAAGATCAGTTTCAACGGTACTGCCATGATTGGTCTTTTTAATGATCAGTTTCTTCGAAAGAACTTCTTTCAATTCTTCTCTGTGACTGATGATACCGATCAGCTTATTACTGTTTGACAGCTCATGAAGCATATTCAGTGCATCATTCAATGCTTTTTCATCTAAAGTTCCAAATCCTTCATCAATAAACAGCGTATCTATCTGAATTCCTCCGGCATTGGCTGATACACGATCGGAAAGCCCCAGTGCCAGACTCAATGAGGCAATAAAACTCTCTCCTCCGGATAATGTGCTGACCGGACGTTTTTTTCCGGTATAATGATCCAAAATATCCAGATTCAACGCTTCATTTTTCTTAGAATCCTGATCCTCATGGCGATACAACTGATATTGACCACCACTCATCGGCTGCAGACGCTTATTTGCCGCATGAATGATCCCGTCAAACCCTGCAATCTGCACATAAGTTTCCAGTGAAGTTTTACTTGCCCCCACTGTTTTTCCCTGCAGCAGTGCTGAAAGATTTCCAAACAGATTTACTTTTTCCAGCTGTTCTTTCGCTTTTTCGTACTGATTCCTGATTTTGTTCAACAGTTCCTGATTCGTTTCTTTTCTGTGGATCGTTTTTTGCAGCAGCTCGTGTGTTCTTTCCCGCAATGCTCTGTTCGCATCGCGTTCTTCTTTTACTTTATTCTCATCTCTGCGCTGCTTACCCTGGATCTCTTTCTCTGCATTTTGGAATTCTACAGCATTTACGGCTACCTTTTCTTTATGACTTTGCAGCAGTCTTTCCTGCTGTTCAAGTTCTTCCTTCGGCACCAAAACCTTAAAAAATGTTTCTTCTGTCACAAAACCGGACTCTATTCGCTGTGTTTCATAACGTTTTTCTTTTTTCTCCAGTTCCAAACTGTGATCTTCATACTGCTCCCTGCTTTTTTCTAAAGCAGCTTCGGCCGCAGAACTTCCCTGTTTTGCATTTTCTAATTCCCGCTGTCTTTTTTCGATTTCATTCAGACATTTTTTTGCATTCTGCTCCAGTTCCTTACGCTTTTCCTGTGCTTCTTCGAAGGTTCTATATGGAAGAGACTTCATTCCCTGCAACTGTCCCTGTAACGCTGACAGACTCTTTTCCTGCTCACTCAGTTCTTTCTTTAAGTTTTCCAAATTCTCGGTTTGCTCACTTTGCTCTTTTGCTGCTTTTTCAAGATTTTTCTCCAGCTTTCGAAGTTCTTCCTGTGCTTTTTTATAGCCTTCCAACAGTTCTGATACTTTTTCCTGTTCCTTTCTTGCTGATTCCCGCAGTTCTTTTAATTCCTTTATTAAAAATTCCAGATCTGCCTCGTCACTGCCATTTTTCTCTTCTTTATCTGCTTCCAGTTCTTTCCATACATGATTCTGAAATGTCCCTGTCTCTGTTTCATAAGCCGTTTTCGCAGAAATCGCTGTACGATAAGCATCATTTTTTCCCTTCTCCATCTGATCACGGGATTCTTTTGCCTTTTCCAGCATTTCCTGAGTCACACTTTCCGCCGTCAGCACTGCCGGCTGAGGATGCGTACATGATCCACACACCGGACACGCTTCTCCTTCTGTCAGTTTTGCTGCCAAGATCCCTGCCTGAGATTTTTCAAATGCAGTTTCCATGCGATCATAGCGATCTTTGCACTGATCGTAATCTTGTTTTCTTTTTTCATATTCCTTTTGTGCTTTTCGAAGTTTCTCTTCCTTTTTCTGAAGTTTCGAGTATTCCTCATTGATCAGCTCACTGCATCTTTCTATTTTCTCTGACCATTCTTTCTTTTTCTGCTCATAGATCAGAACTTTTTGCGGTGCCTCTTCCAGCTTTCTCTTTTGACCTTCCCAGATTTCTATCTGCTCTTTTCTATGATTCAGTTCTGCTTCCACACGATCGATCTTTTCACGAACTGCCGTTTCTTTCTGCTGACTCTTCAAAATTTCCTGCTGCAGGCGATCTCTCTGTTCATATTGAGCTTCTTTCTCTTTCATCAGTGCAGCTTTTTCGCTCCATTCCTGTGCCTGATCTTTTTGAGTCTCTGCCGTTTCATAAGCTTTTTTCGCTCTTTCTTCCTCTTCGACAGCAATGTTTCTCTTTTCTTTCGCAGCCTTCCATGCCGCTTCTGCCGCCTGCTGCTTCTTTTTCCATTCCTGATAACTGTCATAACACGGTTTTACATCATACACCGCTTTTTTCTCTTCCTGAAGCTTACGTTCTAATCGATCTACTTCCGGCTGTTTCTGTTCCAATACTGCTTTTTCAGCACGAAGCTTATCATAGTTTAAAAACAATTTTTGTTCATTGGAAACCTGGATATATTCCTTTTCTTTTTCCGTAGCAACCGCATCTGCCTGCTTATATTTTTCCTGCTGATTCTCTTCAGTGCTCTGATCTTCTGCAATCAGCTGTTCCAGAAGTGTTAATCGTTCTTCCAACTGATACCGGATCTTATTCTCCGCAGCAAGCTGTTTTTGCCGTTCTAATTCTTGCTGATAAGCACTTCCTTCGCCACATACGACATCTTCAAAATACTGTGCAATGCTCCTATAAATGTTTTCTACTTCTTCTTTTACCTCCTTATACCGCTCATCCATCCGTTTTCCCATCCTTTGATAACCGGATGTAAAAAACAGCTTCTGCAGGATTTCTCCCCTCGTTTTCGAATCTGCATTCAGAACTTCTCGAAATTCTCCCTGTGCGATCATGGAAATCTGTTTAAACTGATCATAATTGATCCTTAAAAGCTGTACGACTGCTTCATCTACCTGTTTTACTTTTGAAATTGGAGGATCCGGAAACCGATAGAATTCTGCTTTCGCTGCTCTATTTGTCGTTCCCGTTTCTTTCAGTTTCTCTGCGGTGTAGCCCGGATAACGTTTGACCCGATATTCTCTTCCCTTATGGGAAAATGTAAATTCCACATAGGTTTCTTCTTTTTTTTCCGCAAAATCACTGCGTAAAGTTGCAACTTTCCTGTCCATTCCACTGGTTTCATGAAACAATGCAAATGTGATCGCATCAAAGATTGTCGTTTTTCCTGCTCCGGTATCACCCGTGATCAAAAAAATCCCTCGATCACCAA
>CAZWLV010000026.1:0-15385 GCA_964634715.1 uncultured Lachnoclostridium sp.
AACGGGGAAGAAAATGAAAGATAATATTGTACTGATTGGTATGCCGGGGGTTGGAAAGAGTACCATCGGCGTTATTCTTGCTAAGATCATAGGATATCATTTTCTGGATTCAGATCTGCTGATTCAGGAAAAAGAACACCGCCTGCTTCATGAGATCATTTCACAGGAAGGTACCGAAGGGTTTCTTCAGATTGAAAATGAAGTAAATGCTTCATTAGATGTGAAGCGTACCATCATTGCCACCGGCGGAAGTGTCATCTATGGAAAAGAGGCCATGGAGCATCTAAAAGAGATCGGAGAAGTGGTTTATCTGAAAGCAGGTTACGCAACGATCCGAAAAAGACTTGGCAATCTGGAAAAAAGAGGTGTTGCCCTGAAAAAAGGACAGACACTCAAAGATCTGTATGAGGAACGGACAAAGCTTTATGAAGCCTATGCAGATGTAACGGTAGACGAACATGGCCTTGGAACAGAGGAAACGATCGGTGCAGTGCTGCGGGAACTGAAACTGTTAAACGAGATATAAGAAAGTGAGGAAATATGCTTCATACATTAGAACACGTATTTGTCCATGCGGTAGAGGACAATCTTAAGATCATTCCATTTTTATTTGTAACATATTGTATTATGGAGTATATGGAAGAAAAGATGGCAGAACGTTCAGAAGATGCCATAAAGTATTCCGGAAAAACAGGTCCGTTGTTTGGCGGTCTTTTAGGGATCATTCCGCAGTGCGGTTTTTCAGCGGCAGCAGCCAGTTTTTATTCCGGCGGAGTCATTACACTTGGAACATTACTGGCAATCTTTTTATCTACTTCCGATGAAATGCTTCCGATCCTGATCTCAGAAACAGTTCCTGTTATGAGTATTGTGAAAATTTTGGGAATGAAAGCCCTGATCGGTGTGATCGCAGGATTTTTGGTAGATTTCGGACTGCATAAGATCGGAAAAGGTCATGTGGTACAGAAACATATCCATGATCTTTGTGAACAGGAACACTGTCATTGTGAGGAAGAAGAAGCTTCTATCTGGAAATCAGCTTTGGTACATACAGTTAAGGTATTTGGTTTTATTTTTGTAATGACCGTATTTTTAAATCTGATTCTGGAATGTGGCGGAGAGACTGCATTGGAATGGGTTGCGAATAATCATTCTGTGCTGGCAGCAGTTTTGACCGGTCTGGTAGGACTTGTGCCGAACTGTGCAGCATCTGTGATCATTACACAGCTGTATTTGAAACAATTTATCAGTGCCGGTGCCATGATGGCAGGGCTGCTGGTAAGTGCAGGCGTGGGAGTTTTAGTACTTTTTAGAACAAACAGACCATTGAAACAGAATATAAAGATCACAGGACTGCTTTATGCCATTGGCGTGATCGCAGGATTGTTGATCGATCTTGTAGGAATGACATTTTAACGATGAATATTTTAACAGCAGAACATATAAAAAAATCATTTACGGAAAGACTTTTGTTTGATGATGCTTCTTTTTATCTTCATGAAGGTGAAAAGGTAGGGATTTTAGGCATCAACGGTACCGGAAAATCGACTCTTTTAAAGATCCTTGCAGGACTTGAAGAGCCGGAAGAAGGCAAAGTAGTACTTGCAAATCATGTTGTTATGCGTTATCTGCCGCAGCATCCGGTATTTAAGGAAGGACAGACCGTTCTGGAAGCGGTGCTGGAAGTGCACAAGGGAGACGAAACGCTGTATAATCTGGAAGCTGATGCAAAGACGATGATGACAAAACTGGGAATCAAAGACTTTGACCAGCCGGTTGAACAGCTTTCCGGAGGACAGAAAAAACGTGTCGCACTGGTAGCAGCACTGGTGGCACCGGCAGATATTCTGATCCTTGACGAACCGACGAACCATCTGGATAATGCCATGGCAGACTGGCTGGAAGAGTTTTTGAAAAAATGGCGCGGAGCCCTGATCATGGTTACGCATGACCGTTATTTTCTGGATAGTGTGACCAACCGGATCGTCGAGATCGATAAGGGCAGGATTTATAGTTATGAGACAAATTATTCCGGTTTTCTGCAATTAAAAGCAGATCGGGAGGCAAGTGCGTTAGCGACAGAACGTAAACGTCAGTCAATCCTCCGTGTGGAACTGGAATGGATGATGCGTGGTGCAAGGGCACGTTCTACAAAACAGAAAGCCCATATCCAGCGATATGAAAATCTGAAAAATCAGGAAGCACCGAAATTCGATTCCAAAATAGAAATTTCGTCAGTATCTTCCCGAATGGGAAGAACGACCATCGAGTTAGATTCCTTAAGTAAATCTTATGGTGATAAAGTATTATTCAGGGATTTTACTTATTATTTTCTTAAGAATGACAGAATTGGCTTCCTTGGACCAAATGGATGTGGTAAAACGACATTGATGAAGGTCATCGCAGGTATGGTTACGCCGGATTCAGGAACCGTGACGGTAGGACAGACCGTAAAGATCGGATATTATACGCAGGAGATCGCTCAGGATCCGTCAGCAGGAATCGCTTATATGGATCCGAACATGAGAGTGATCGATTATATCAAACAGACAGCGGAATACGTGATCACGGAAGACGGAAGGGTAACTGCATCAAAAATGCTGGAGCGTTTTTTGTTCCCGCCGGAAGAGCAGTATAATTTTATCGGAAAACTTTCCGGAGGTGAAAAACGCCGTCTGAATCTTTTGAGAGTTTTGATGGAAGCACCGAACGTACTGATCCTTGATGAACCGACGAATGATCTTGATGTAACGACGTTAACGATTCTGGAAGATTATCTGGATCATTTTGACGGGATCGTGATCACCGTATCCCATGACCGTTATTTTCTGGATCGTATCGTTAAGAGGATCTTTGCTTTTGACGGAAAAGGAAATCTGCGTCAGCATGAAGGCGGCTATACGGAATATGCTCAAAGAATTGCTGCGGAAGCACCTGAAACTGTTGAAAAAGTACCGGTAAAAAAAGGTGTCGATACCCGTGTAAAAGAGAAAAAATTAAAATTCACTTATAAAGAACAGCGGGAATATGAAACGATAGAATCAGAAATCGCAGCATTGGAAGAAAAGATCGAAACGTTGGAAAATTCTATGGGAAGATTTTCCAGTGATTTTGTGAAATTAAATGAGATTGTAAAAGAAAAAGAAGAAGCCGAAGCACTTCTGGAAGAAAAAATGGATCGATGGATGTATCTGGAAGAGCTGAAAGCAAAGATCGATGCACAGAATCCAACGTAGAACATAGATGAAACACAAAAAGTTTTGAACAAAGTTATTTTATACAGAGAAATAAAAGGAGCAAAAAATGGCTAATATAAGACAAGAAATAGAAAAAAGAAGAACTTTTGCCATTATTTCCCATCCGGATGCCGGAAAAACAACGTTGACCGAAAAATTCTTATTATATGGAGGAGCGATCAACCTTGCAGGTTCTGTAAAGGGAAAGGCAACAGCAAGACATGCAGTTTCAGACTGGATGGAAATCGAAAAACAGAGAGGTATTTCCGTAACATCTTCCGTACTGCAGTTTAATTATGACGATTATTGTATTAATATTCTGGATACACCGGGACATCAGGACTTCTCAGAAGATACGTACCGTACTTTAATGGCGGCAGATTCTGCGGTTATGGTCATTGACGGTTCCAAAGGTGTGGAAGCACAGACAAGAAAACTGTTTAAAGTTTGTGCCATGAGACATATCCCGATCTTTACATTTATCAACAAAATGGACAGAGATGCCATGGACATCTTTGAACTGTTAGACGATATCGAAAAAGAACTGGGGATCGCAACCTGTCCGATCAACTGGCCGATCGGTTCCGGAAAGAATTTTAAAGGGGTTTATGACAGAGAACACCAGCAGGTACACGTATTTTCTGATACGGAAAAAGGAACCAAAGAAGGAGAAGATACCATTTTAAATATGGAAGAAGCTGCTTCTTATATCGGAGAAGAACTGTCAGCTCAGTTAAATGATGAAATCGAGCTTTTAGACGGAGCAAGTGCAGAATTTGATCAGGAACAGGTAGATCAGGGACTGCTTTCACCGGTATTTTTCGGTTCCGCACTGACAAACTTTGGTGTAGAAATCTTTTTGAAACATTTCCTTCAGATGACTTCTTCACCACTGCCAAGAAAGGCAGATATCGGTGTGATCGATCCGATGGAAGAAGATTTTTCTGCATTTGTCTTTAAGATTCAGGCAAATATGAACAAAGCACATCGTGACCGAATCGCATTTATGAGGATCTGTTCCGGTAAATTCGATGCAGGAATGGAAGTTTATCATGTGCAGGAAGGAAAGAAACAGCGTTTATCACAGCCACAGCAGCTGATGGCACAGGATCGTAAGATCGTAGAAGAGGCTTATGCCGGAGATATCATCGGTGTCTTTGATCCGGGAATCTATTCCATCGGTGATACGCTTTGTATGCCGGGAAAGAAATTCCAGTATGAAGGGATCCCGACGTTTGCACCGGAGCATTTTGCCAGAGTGCGTCAGATCGATACGATGAAGAGAAAGCAGTTCGTAAAAGGGATCGAACAGATCGCTCAGGAAGGTGCGATCCAGATCTTTCAGGAGTTCAATACCGGTATGGAAGAGATCATCGTAGGTGTTGTAGGTGTTCTTCAGTTTGATGTATTGAAATTCCGTCTGGAAAACGAATATAACGTAGAGATCCGTCTGGAACCGCTTCCGTACGAGCATATCCGCTGGATCGAAAATGAAGAGATCGATGTAACGAAGATCAACGGTACTTCTGATATGAAGAAGATCAAGGATATGAAGGGCAATCCGCTGCTTCTGTTTGTAAACAGCTGGAGTGTCGGCATGACACTTGACCGAAATGAAGGACTGATTCTTTCGGAATTCGGCAGAAACTAAATAAAATACTTTGCTTTTTGCCGTATACTTGGTATAATGTTACGTAGGAAACTTGTTAGACGATAACGGAGGTTTTGAATATGGGAAAAGAAGAAGTGCGTAAAGGTCATACGATCTACGAAGATAAAGATGGAAATACAGTGCAGATTTCAGAAGATGTGATCGCTTCGATCGCAGCAATGTGCATGAAAGATGTCAAAGGCGTATGTGCAGTTGGCAGCGGCATGAAAAACAGTCTGATGGAAACTTTTGGCTGGGAAGATCTTGCAAAGGGTGTTACTGTTGAAGTCTTAGAGGACGGCGTCATCGTTGATGTTGTGATTTCTGTGAATTTTGATAAAAAGATCATGGAAGTATCCAAAGAAGTTCAGGAAAAGATCCAGACAACGATCAAGGATATGACCGACATGGATGTAATTGCAGTAAATGTTCGTGTTGCCGGAGTAAAAGAAGCACCGGAAGCATAGAATGCAGACAGGAATTGATCAGGGGTGTCGAATTGACATCCCTTTTTCTTAATATCCTGCATGGGAAAAGATTCAGGTCAGACCTGAAACATTGAAATGATCTGAAAGACCGCAGAGCGTGTTTTTCGTGTGTGATACAAAAAGGAGAAATGTTATGAAACGTAGAGAACAGAGAGAACGTATTTTTGAGATTTTATTCCGTGTAGAATTTATCAGCGGAGAAGACATGAACGAACAGATGGAACTGTTTTTCGAAGATCTGGCAGAAGCATCACCGTCAGACATTGATTATATCCGTACAAAATATCAGGCAGTTTGTGAAAAAATCCCAATGATCGATGTGATGATCGATGAAAAATCTACAGGCTGGAAGACAAGCCGTATGGGAAAAGTGGAACTGACGATCTTAAGACTGGCAGTCTATGAAATGTTATTTGACGAAGACGTACCGGTAACGGTTGCCATCAATGAAGCAGTAGAGATCGCAAAGAAATTCGGCGGTGACGACACACCGGCATTTGTAAATGGTGTTCTTGCAAAGGTAGCAGCAGTATAAGAGCGGCTGTTATCAGAAAAAAGTGCCCCGCAGTAGTCATTTTGCAAAAGCGGGAACAAGTAATATGGGAAAATGATATGAGAAGAAATGTATATAGTGTAGGTCAGGTTAATACGTATATCAAAAATATGTTCCAACAGGATTATCTGTTAAGCCGTATGTATATCAAAGGCGAGGTATCTAACTGTAAATACCATACTTCCGGACATGTTTATTTTTCCCTGAAAGATGAGACAGGAACCATTTCCTGTGTGATGTTTGCATCGCAGAGAAGTGCGATGAAATTCCGTCTGGCAGACGGACAGAATGTGATCGTTTTAGGAAGCATTAAGATTTACGAAAGAGACGGAAAATACCAGCTCTATGCCAATGAGATCGTATTAGATGGAATGGGAGAGCTGTATGAACGTTTTCAGGCTCTGAAAAACGAATTGGAAGAAATGGGAATGTTTGCACCGGAATATAAACAGCCGATCCCGTTATACTGTAAAAAGGTAGGCGTTGTAACAGCACCTACCGGAGCGGCGGTCCGGGATATTATGAACATTTCCAAGAGACGAAATCCTTACGTACAGCTGATCCTCTACCCTGCACTGGTGCAGGGAGAAATGGCAGTGCCGAGCATCGTGAAAGGAATCCAGACGCTGGATGCCATGGGATTAGATGTGCTGATCGTAGGGCGCGGCGGCGGTTCCATCGAAGATCTGTGGGCATTTAATGAAGAAGAGGTGGCAAGAGCGATCTTTCACTGTCAGACACCGGTGATCTCAGCGGTAGGGCATGAAACAGATACGACGATCGCGGATTTTGTAGCAGATATGCGGGCACCGACACCGTCAGCGGCAGCAGAACTGGCAGTATTTAGCCTGAAAGAAGTTCTGGAAAAAGAAAAAAACTGTAAAATGCGTATGGAAAATGCATTTTGCAGCAAAATTCAATATAAGAGGAAAGAGCTGGAGGCTTACGCATTAAAGCTGAAGGCGGCAAGTCCGGAACAGAAATTTCTGGAACGAAAAAATCTGGCGGCAGATCTGCAGAACCAATTAGAATTGTGTATGAAAAATAATCTGCGGGAAAAACGTTTTTTATTGCAGATGTATATAGAAAAATTGAACGGATGCTCCCCATTAAAGAAACTGAATCAGGGATTTTCCTATGTGGAAGACCAGTCGGGAAAGGCAGTAACAGCCATTGAACAGGTCAGGACAGGGGATGATCTGAAGATCCATGTGACAGATGGCGAGATCAGAGTAAAAGTACAGGAAACGAAAGGAATCGTGAGGGTATGACACTGGAACAAGCATTTGAAGAGTTAGAAGAGATTATCGGGAAGATGAATGACAGGGAAGTATCTTTAGACGATTCTTTTTCTCTTTATGCAGAAGGTACGAAACTTTTGAAATATTGTAACGAGCAGCTGGATATGGTAGAAAAAAAGATGCTCGTATTAAGTGAGGAAGGTGAACTCCATGAATTTTAACGAACAGATGACCGGAAAAGTGGCAGAGATAGAGAAGATTCTGGAAAAATATATGCCGGAAGAAGAAGGTATGCAGAAACTGATCATGGAAGCGATGAACTATTCTGTGAACGTAGGAGGAAAACGTCTGCGTCCAATGCTCATGCAGGAAACATATCGTTTGTTTGGCGGTGAAAGTGATGCGATCGAGCCGTTTATGGCAGCACAGGAAATGATCCATACGTATTCTCTGGTACATGACGATCTTCCGGCAATGGATAATGATGAATACCGCCGCGGCAAAAAGACGACATGGGTGGTATATGGCGAAGATATGGCAGTTCTGGCAGGAGACGGATTGTTAAATTATGCTTATGAAACAGCGATGAAAGCATTTGCAAAATCCGAAGATCCTTTGAGAACAGCGAAATGTCTTCAGATTCTTGCACAAAAAGCAGGAATCTATGGAATGATCGGAGGTCAGGTCGTTGATGTCATGTCAGAAGAAAAGAAGATCGATATGGAGACGCTGCTTTATATCCATCGCAACAAGACGAGTGCCCTGATCCAGAGTTCCATGATGATCGGTGCAGTTCTGGCCGGTGCATCAGAGGAAGAAGTGGCAAAGATCGAGCAGATCGGAGAAGAGATCGGTCTGGCATTCCAGATTCAGGATGATATCTTAGATGTTACCAGTTCTCTGGAAGTACTTGGAAAGCCGGTTCACAGTGATGAAAAGAATGAAAAGACCACTTATATTACGTTAAAAGGACTGGAACGATCCAAAAAAGATGTGGAAGAAATTTCCCACAGAGCCATTCAGGGATTAAAGTCATTTGAGAGGGAGAATTTATTTTTAAATGAACTGGTGGAGATGTTAATACATAGAGAAAAGTAAGGTAACAGCTATGGTATTAGAAAAGATTAATGAAGTAAATGATATAAAAAGCTTAAAACGTGAAGAACTGGAAGTTCTTGCAGACGAGATCCGAGAATTTCTGATCGAAAAGATCAGTATTTCCGGCGGACATCTTGCATCGAATCTGGGTGTAGTAGAACTGACCATGGCACTGCATTTGAGTTTTAACCTTCCGGAAGATAAGATCGTCTGGGATGTGGGGCATCAGGCATATACGCATAAAATACTGACCGGGCGGAAAACCGGTTTTGATGAACTGCGTAAATATGGCGGAATGAGCGGTTTCCCAAAAAGAAAGGAAAGTGACTGTGACAGTTTTGATACAGGACACAGCTCCACTTCTATTTCAGCGGCGATGGGGCTTGTAAATGCCAGAGATATTCTGGGTGAGAAGCATCATGTGATAGCAGTGATCGGAGACGGTGCACTGACCGGAGGAATGGCATATGAAGCTTTGAATAATGCATCCCATCTGAAAAAGAATTTCATCATTGTGTTAAATGATAATAAGATGTCTATTTCAGAAAATCTGGGCGGAATGTCCAAATATCTGAATTCTTTAAGAACAGCTGAGTTTTATACAGGGCTGAAAACAGGTGTGGAAAATACGCTGATCCATATGGGAGGCCAGAAGGTTGCAGAAGGTCTGAAACGTACAAAAGACGGGATCAAGCAGCTGTTTGTGCCGGGAATGCTTTTTGAAAATATGGGCGTAAAATATTTAGGTCCTGTCGATGGACATGATATTCAGGCGATGATCAGAGTGTTCAATGAAGCAAAACGAGTCAAAGGTGCGGTTTTGGTACATGTTCTGACTAAAAAAGGCTGCGGATATGAACCGGCTGAAAAAAATCCTTCGAGATTTCACGGAACAGATCCGTTTGTGATCGAAACAGGTCTGCCGAAGAAAAAGAAAGAAAAACCGAATTATACAGATATATTTTCCGCATCTTTGTGCAGGCTTGCACAGAAAAATGAGAAAGTAGTTGCCATTACAGCGGCAATGCCTGACGGAACCGGTCTGAAAAAATTTGCAGGTCTTTATCCACAGAGATTTTTTGATGTAGGAATCGCAGAAGAACACGCAGTTACATTTGCGGCAGGACTGGCAGCAGGCGGTCTGACACCGGTCGTAGCAGTTTATTCTTCCTTTTTACAGAGAGCGTATGACCAGATCATCCATGATGTGTGCATACAGAATCTCCATGTGGTGTTTGCCATTGACAGAGCAGGACTGGTAGGAAGTGATGGAGAAACACATCAGGGAATCTTTGACCTTTCCTTCCTTGCAAATATTCCAAATCTGTGTATTATGGCACCAAAGAATAAACAGGAACTGTATTCGATGCTGAAATTTGCATTAAAATACGAAGGACCGATCGCACTCCGCTATCCGAGAGGGGAAGCATATGAAGGTTTGGAAGGTTTCCGTTCCAAAATCGTATATGGAAAAGCAGAAGTACTGTATCGGGAGCAGGAAATAGCACTGATGGCTGTCGGAAGTATGGTAAAGGTTGCCGAAGAAGTTCGTGACAGACTGAAAGAACAGGGAAAAAACTGTACACTGATCAATGCACGATTTGTAAAAGAATTTGATAAAGAACTGATCAAAGAACTTTCCAACGATCATAAACTGCTTGTGACGATGGAAGAAAACGTGATGACAGGCGGATTTGGCGAACGGGTGGTAGATTATGTGACAAGTGAAAACATCGATCTGAGCGTAGAAAAGATCGCACTTCCGGATATGTATGTAGAACATGGCAATGTCAATATTCTTTATAAAGAAACGGAAATCGATGCAGAGTCTGTAACAGCACGTATTTTAAAAGTTTTAGGATGATAAGAGGAAAAACATGAAAGAACGATTGGATGTACTGCTGGTCGGCAGAGGACTGGCACAGTCAAGAGAAAAAGCAAAAGCGATCATCATGTCCGGAAATGTATTTGTAGAAGGACAGAGAGAAGATAAAGCCGGAACGATGTTTCCGGATACGGTAAATATCGAAGTAAAAGGTTATGTGCAGAAATATGTAAGCCGTGGCGGACTGAAACTGGAAAAAGCCATGGATCATTTTGATGTGACACTGCAGGATAAAGTATGTATGGATGTAGGATCTTCCACAGGCGGATTTACAGACTGTATGTTACAGAATGGAGCATGCAAGGTATATGCAGTGGATGTCGGTCATGGACAGCTTGACTGGAAACTTCGGAATGATCCGAGAGTCGTGTGTATGGAACGCACCAATATCCGTTATGTAACACCGGAAGACCTTCAGGAGCCACCGGCATTTGTATCGATCGATGTGGCATTTATTTCTCTGACAAAGGTTTTAGAACCGGTAAAAAATGTAATGACGGAAGACGGACAGGTAGTCTGTCTGATCAAACCGCAGTTTGAAGCCGGAAGAGAAAAAGTAGGTAAAAAAGGTGTTGTGCGTGATAAGAGCGTTCATCTGGAAGTGATCGAGATGGTCATTGCTTATGCACAGTCGATTGGATTTGGAATCAAAAATCTGGAATTTTCTCCGATCAAGGGACCGGAAGGAAATATTGAATATCTTCTGCATCTGCAGAATCATGATACAGGAATCGCAGAACACGTAAATCCGGAAGAAATCGTAGAAGAAGCACATAAAACATTAAGCTAGAGGCTGTTATGGACATTTTTTATATCATTACCAATCATCAGAAAGATGAAAATATGGAAATGACCGGACGGATCCGTGAATATCTGGAAGAACATGGAAAAGTCTGTTACATACAGGAAGAAAAGAATACGGAATGTACAGAAGCAGATTACCGGTATACGAATGCATCTATGATTCCGGAAGATGTGGAGTGTGTACTGGTGCTTGGCGGAGACGGTACGTTGATTCAGGGAGCAAGAGATACGGTAGGAAGAAATCTGCCGATTTTGGGATTTGATCTTGGAACCTTGGGTTTTCTTGCAGAGATTGAGCGGGAAAATATGTATACAGCACTGGATAAGCTGATGAAAGATGAATTCTTTTTGGAATCCAGAATGATGCTGAAGGGAACGATGTATCATAAGGGAAATCCGGTGTTTACGGAATTGGCATTGAATGATATCGTTTTGAACCGAAGCGGAGCATTAAGAGTGATCGATTATGATATTTATGTGAATGGAGATTTCCTATATACCTGTCCGGCAGATGGGATCATCATTTCTACGCCGACAGGTTCTACCGGATATAATCTGTCCGCAGGAGGGCCGATCGTAAGTCCGAGTTCAGCGATGCTGCTTTTGACACCGATCTGTTCGCACAGCCTGAATTCCAGAAGTATTGTATTATCCGCAGAAGACAAGATCATTGTAAAGATCGGACCGGGAAGAAGAAACCGGCAGGAAAAGGCCGATGCAACCTTTGACGGTGCAGCATCTGTCCAGCTTCAGACAGGGGATTATATTGAGATCACACAGGCAGCAGAAACGACAAAGCTTGTTAAGATCAGTAAAAAAAGTTTTGTAGAAACGATGAGAAAGAAAATGCAATTTAATTAGTAGAGGTGCACCATGAAAGGAAAACGACAGGAAGCGATTTTAGAGCTGGTCAAAAAAGAAGAGATCGAAACTCAGGAAGAACTGGCAGAAAAATTAAATAAAGCCGGTTTTACCGTAACGCAGGCTACGATCTCAAGGGATATCAGGGAATTGAAGCTGACAAAGATCCAGCATGGGGCAAAGCAGGTGTATGCAGTTCTGGCAGAAAGCCAATATCCTGCAGGAAATAAATACATTGATATTCTGAAGCATAGTTTTGTGTCGATGGATATGGCTCAGAATATCCTTGTGATCAAAACAGCCGTGGGAACTGCCATGGCAGCAGCCACAGCACTGGATTCTCTTCACTGGGATGAGATCGTGGGATGTATTGCGGGAGATGATACCGTAATGTGTGCGATCCGTACAGTGGAAGATACGAAAAAGCTGATGAAGCGGCTGGAAGATATTTTGAAATAGGGTGAAATATGCTTTTAAATTTACACATAAAAAATCTTGCCCTGATCGAAGAGTTGGAAGTTGATTTTTCAGAAGGGTTAAATATTATGACCGGAGAGACCGGAGCCGGTAAATCGATCATCATAGGTTCGATCGAGCTTGCTCTGGGTGGAAAGATCGACCGGGAATTTTTAAGAAAAGATACGGAAGAATCACTGGCAGAGCTGGTATTTTCCGTATCAGAGCATCAGGCAGAAGAAATAGAATCACTTGGCATTACGGTAGAAGAAGGTGAAGTGATCCTTTCCAGAAAGATTACCGGAAGCCGTTCGGTCAATAAGATCAACGGAGAAACAGTTCCGGTGTCAAAGCTAAGAGAAGTATCAGCTCATTTGATCGATATTCATGGACAGCATGAGCATCAGTCCCTGCTGCGAAAGAAAAAACAGTTAGAAATTCTGGATCAGTTTGCAAAAGAACAACTGGAACAGCCGAAAAAAGAACTGTCGGAAGTCTATCATGAATACTGCCGTCTGAAAAAAGAGTTTGAAGAAAGCTCTCTGGATAGTGAGGCAAGGGCAAGAGAACTGGCCTTTTTAAGCTTTGAAGTTACTGAAATTGAAGAAGCGGCATTGACAGAAGGCGAAGACCATGTACTGGAAGAAGAATATAAAAAACTGACCCATGGAAGGAAGATCATGGAAGCTGTTTCTGAGGTTCGGGGGCTTTGCGGTTATGAATCTTATGACAGTGCAGGGGAAGCAGTAGGAAAAGCTTTTCGGACATTGTCCGGTGTCAGTGCTTATGATGAAGCATTAAACAGTCTGAGTGAACAGCTTGGAACGATTGATAGTTTATTAAATGATTTTTCAAGGGATCTTTCAGAATATATGGAAGATTTTGATTTTTCAGAAGAGCGTCTGCAGCAGATTGAGGAACGACTGAATCTGATCAATAAGCTGAAAATGAAGCACGGTAAGTCCATCGAGGATATTCTGGCTGTGAAAAAAGAAAAAGAGATCAGGATAGAACAGCTTCAAAATTATGATCTGTATCTGGAAAAATTAGAAAAGACATATCAGGATTCTAAAAATCGGGCAGAAAAACTGTGTGCACAGATTTCCGGCATCAGAAAAGAAGCGGCAGAAGATTTGAGTATGAGGATCACATCACATCTTGCAGAATTAAATTTTCTTGACGTAAGATTTTCTATTGCGTTAGAGCAAATGGAAAGTTTTAGTGCCAATGGATATGATGAAACAGAATATATGATCGCTGTCAATGTAGGTGAAACTTTAAAGCCTCTGGCAAAAGTTGCTTCCGGCGGTGAATTATCCCGTGTAATGCTGGCACTGAAAACAGTTCTGGCGGATAAAGATGAAGTGGAAAGTATCATTTTTGATGAAATTGATACCGGGATCAGTGGCCGTACCGCACAGAAAGTATCTGAAAAAATGGCATTGATCGGAAAAAGCCGACAGGTGATCTGCATTACCCATTTACCGCAGATCGCATCCATGGCAGATGCTCATTTCCTGATCGAGAAAAGTGTGCATGGTCAGATGACGATGACCGGGATCAGAAGATTACGGGCAGAAGAAGAAACAGAAGAACTGGCACGTATGCTGGGCGGTGTAGAAATTACAGATAAAGTTCTGGAAAATGCCCGTGAGATGAAAAATCAGGCAAAAAAATTGAAAAATAGTCAATAAACGATACAGTCGGTGAAGAATGAAAATTTTCCCGGCTGTATTTTTTTGCGAGCAGTGAGAAAAACCGCATGCTTGCATGTGGATTTGGCGAACACTGCGATAACTTAAGAAACTTGCAAAACGTGTTTCTTAGAGTTTCCGCGAGTAGTGATGAAAATACTAAAAAATTCCAGCAGAAAATAGAAAAATTATCACATACTAAAAATCATGGATAAAGTGTGTTCGGAAAGAGAAGATCAATTATTTGAAAATTCAGGATTGTGTGAAATTTTCGATAAGATTCTCAAATCTGTCTGCAGATGAGGTATGTGATGAAAAAAATTTTGTTTGTCGTTTTTAAAAGACTGATCTTGCTATGGATCCTTTGGAGTCTGGCATTGACAGGATATGAAATGGTTCGCCTAAAGATCCCTATGACACTGCATCTTTATGAAGAAGATGCAGTGTCTGTGCTGTCTTCAGAACAGAAAAAACTAAAACCGGAGGATCTGTATCTTGATTTTGCAGGAGATATTCAGATTTCAAAAAATGATGACGGAACTTATGAGGCTGCCTGCAGTCTTTTTGGCATCATTCCTTTGAAAACAATGGAAATTCAGGTTGTATCAAAGGAAGAAGTGATTCCGGGAGGCATTCCGGTGGGAATTTATGTTCAGACAGATGGTGTGTTTGTAGTTGGTACAGGAAATATTGAAACGGAGAACGGTTATACAGAAAGTCCGGCAAAAAATATCATAAAGACCGGTGATTATATTATCAGTTTTCAGGGAGAAGCTATTAAAAATAAGCAGGAACTTGTCAGCAGACTGGGAAAGTTTACAGAAGAGGAGCTGATCCTTGGGATCAGAAGAAACCATGAAGAATTGGAAATTTCCATAAAACCTGTCATAAAGGAAGACGGAGCCCATATCGGAATCTGGGTCAGGGATGATACACAGGGAGTCGGAACACTTACTTATGTAACGGCAGATCGAAAATTCGGTGCACTGGGACATGGAATCTCAGATACAGATAGTGAGCTTTTAATGGAGGTAGCAGAAGGAAAGCTGTATGCATGTGAGATCATGAAGATTACAAAAGGTACCGAGGGAACACCCGGAAAATTATCCGGAAAGATCGTATACAGTAAAGCGAATCTTTACGGAGAAGTGAACCGGAATTTTAGTGGCGGAGTTTATGGAAATGCAAATGAGCATCTGATGGAAAATGTTCTGTATGAACCGATACCGATCGCATTAAAACATGAAGTACAGGAAGGAGAAGCAAAGATTATCAGTTCTGTCAGCGGAACACCGGAAGAATACACCGTAGAAATAAAAAAAGTATATAAAGGCGGAACAGATGTCAATAAAGGATTGGAACTGACGGTAACGGATCCGAAACTGCTGGAACTGACAGGAGGGATCGTGCAGGGAATG
>CAZWLV010000027.1:0-15377 GCA_964634715.1 uncultured Lachnoclostridium sp.
CTGTCGCATTAATTTTCATTTAGTGCAACAGCCCCCTTTTTTATAATTCAGTTCTGCCTTCCAGTGCTCTTAGAAGGGTTACTTCATCAATGTATTCCAGATCTCCGCCCACCGGCACACCACTGGCGATCCTGCTTACTTTGATCCCGGTTGGTTTGATCAGTTTGCTGATATACATGGCTGTCGTTTCGCCCTCCAGATTGGAATTGGTGGCAATGATGACTTCTTCCACATCTCCCTGAAGGCGCAGCATCAGCTCTTTTAATTTGATATCATTGGGTCCGATTCCCAGCATTGGGGAGATCGCACCGTGCAGTACGTGGTAAACCCCGTCAAATTTTCCGGTTTTTTCATAAGCGGAAAGATCTCTGGAATTTTCCACGACCATAATGATCTTATGATTTCTCTTTTCATTTTTACAGATCGGACAAACTTCCTCATCTGTCAGGGTAAAACACTGACTGCAGTATCTGACGTGATCCCTTGCTTCCGTGATCGAAGCTGCCAGTGCCTCTGCCCGGTCTTTCGGCATGTTCATAATGTGAAATGCCAGCCTTTGGGCAGTTTTTCTTCCGATGCCCGGAAGCCCTGCAAGCTGTTCTATCAGCTTTGTAATATAACTGCTGTAGTATTCCATTAGAATGGGAATCCTCCCATGCCTCCTGTCATACGGGACATTGCATTGGCACTTGCCTCATCTGCTTTTTTCATTGCTTCATTGACAGCGACCATGATCAGATCTTCTAACATTTCTACATCATCCGGATCTACTGCATCCGGATCCAGTTTTACTTTTGTCAGCACTTTTTTTCCTGTGATCGTCACTTCTACTGCACCGCCGCCTGCTGTTGCTGAAAATTCGGATTCTTCCAGTTCTCTTTGCTGTTCTTCCATCTGTTTCTGCATTTTCTGAGCCTGTTTCATCAGGTTGTTCATATTCATACCGCCGCCCATGCCAGGGTATCCGCCTCTTTTTGCCATTTTCTTAATCCTCCTCTATTTGAATATCTGCATGAATGACCGACTGGATATAGTCCACATCGATCAGATTTGCCGTGGCACTCTGATCCTGTTCCACGGAAATATATTGAACAGAAACTTCTTTTCCAATCTTATGAAAAATGATCGTTTCCAATTCCTTCTTTAAATCTTCAGTTCCCAAAAGATCTGCTGCCAGATTTTCTCTCATAACGATCTGAAGACCGCCGTTTCCATCCTGTCTGAAATCTTTATGTCCCAGCAGGTAATTTTTGATGACCGGAGAACATTCCCGAACGATCTGATTCCACCCTTGGATCACCTGTTTGATATCTTCGGAACATGCTTTCACTCTTGGCTGTTCTTTGACCGGTTCCGGTAAATGTTCCTGTGGCTCTGCTGTAGCCGCCGGTGCCATAACGACACCCTTTTCCAGCTGTGTTTCCAGATTTTCCAAACGTTCCAAGAGCGAATCATAATTTCGCTCCATCTGCGGTTTGCACAATTTGATCAGTGCAACTTCAACTAATACTCTCTTCTGGGTAGAATATCGGATCTGACCGGATAATTCCGAAAAGATCCGGATATAACGCATCAGTGCATCTGCACTGATCATTTTTGCTTCTTCCTGCAGCTGCTGCAGGTTTTCTGTTGAAACCTCCAGAAAATCTTCCAGATGATCTCCGCTTTGGACAAACAAAAGATTTCTTAAATACTGGATAAATTCCGTCACAAACTGGGACAATTCCCTGCCCTGCATCACGACCGATTCCACCGCAGACATGACTGCCGGTATATCCTTCGCAATGATCTTTCGCAAAAGACCGCTGTATACATCGGTATCCAGTGCCCCCAGTACTTCCAGCACATTGTCATAAGTCAGTTTTTTCCCAAGATAAAATGCAATGCACTGATCCAGAAGGCTTAACGCATCTCGCATCGAGCCGTCTGCTGCTTTTGCAACATAACGGAGTGCCCGTTCTTCTACTTCGATCTCTTCACGTTCCATCAGATCTGTCAAACGGGCAGTAATGGTTTCTGCCGTGATACGCTTAAAATCATATCTCTGACATCTGGACAGGATCGTGATCGGTATCTTATGGGCTTCCGTTGTTGCCAGAATAAAGATCACATATTCCGGCGGTTCTTCCAGTGTTTTTAACAATGCATTGAACGCACCGATGGAAAGCATATGAACTTCATCAATGATATAAACTTTATATTTTCCTTCCGTCGGAGAATAAGCTACATTTTCCCTGATCTCACGAATGTTATCCACACCGTTGTTTGATGCAGCATCGATCTCGATCACGTTCATGGAAGTTCCTGCCGCGATGGATCTGCACACTGCACATTCTCCGCACGGACTTCCGTCTACCGGGCTTTCGCAATTAACCGCTTTGGCAAAGATCTTGGCAACCGTTGTCTTTCCGGTTCCTCTTGTACCGCAGAAAAGATAGGCATGACCGATCCTGTCTGCTCTGATCTGATTTTGCAGCGTAGTCACAATATGCTCCTGCCCTTTTACTTCCGAAAATGACGTTGGGCGAAATTTTCGGTATAAAGCTACATACGACATATTATCAATCTCCAAAGCTGATTCCGATCAGCTTTGCTTCCTTTATAATCTGAGAATCCGGATCTACGTATTTGAGTTTTCCTGCGGATTCCTCTAACGGGATTCTCTTTGTTTCATTGTTTACGATTCCGATCATGATACCAAAGGCTCCATCAATGATCGCCTGTGCACATGCCGCACCCAGTCTGGTAGAAAGAACACGATCATACGGACACGGACTTCCGCCTCTCTGGGTATGTCCCGGAACAGTGACACGTACCTCAGAACCCAGACGTTTTCCAAGCTCATCTGCGATCTCATAAGATACTGCCGGATACTGATACGTTTCCATAAATTTCTTCAGTTCTTTTTTAGACATTTTGGCACGTTCTTTCGGGATCGCACCTTCTGCTACGGCAAGGATCGTGAACCCTTTCTTGCTTGCATTTCGTTTTTCGATGGCTTCACAGATCTTATCAATATCATACGGGATTTCCGGAAGAAGGATAATGTCCGCCCCTCCTGCAATTCCTGCATGAAGTGTCAGCTGTCCGACTTTATGACCCATGACTTCTACGATAAATACCCTTCCATGAGAAGCTGCTGTCGTATGAATGCAGTCGATACATTCTGTTGCAATATCCACCGCACTCTGAAATCCAAACGTCATATCTGTTGCCCAGATATCATTATCAATGGTTTTTGGCATATGGATCACATTCAGTCCTTCTTCTCTCAAAAGGTTTGCTGTTTTCTGTGTTCCGTTTCCGCCAAGGATCACAAGGCAATCCAGACGAAGCTTATGATAGTTCTGCTTCATGGCTTCTACTTTATCCAGACCGTTTTTATCCGGGATACGCATTTCCTTAAACGGTGCTCTGGAACTTCCAAGGATCGTACCGCCTTTTGTCAGGATTCCGGAAAAATCCCGTGCTCCCAACAATCTGTAATTCCCATAGATCAGACCTTTATAACCTTCTTCAAAACCATAGATCTCTACTTCATCATAAAAGTTACAGACTCCTTTTACGATTCCTCGCATCGTTGCATTTAATGCCTGACAATCTCCGCCGCTTGTCAACAAACCTATCCGTTTCATATGACCGCCCCTTCCCTCTGTCAGATGCTGACAGAATATCTATTTTCGCCGCACGCTTTAAACAAGCTGCTCCTGCTTACTAACGCTCATTATAGCTTATTTCATTTATAATTCCAAGGCGTAAAACGGACAAATCCATGATATTAAAAAAACCCGGAATCAGCTTCCGGGCATATTATTTATAAAAATCCGTACATTCTGCTTCGAACGCTCACCATGAACGTTACCCTGACAGTTAACTCGGCTCGAGCACCCTCGCGGCACCCGAAAGCTCCTGCTTAGTGCTGCTGCATTCCTGCCCTGACACGGTTCGCAGGTTTCCGTCGCGCAAGACCCAAACGTCAACGCCACTTATCAGGGGCAGCTTCACAACGAAACGCCCTCTGCAGAACATCACCCCTACTATAGCGGATTGTAGGTACAAGGCACCGCTACCGCCCCGGCTGTACGGAAACTTTATGACATGTTTCACGAGTGTTTAGTATATCTTTTTTGCGTTTGTTTGTCAACCTCCGCAATCGCTTTTTCCGCATAATCTGGTCAAAATAAGGCTTCTGTACACACGTACCGTATGCACAGCAACAAAACAAACTACGTATTGTCCGTTTTTTCTGACTGAACTGCTGCACGTTTCTTTTTTTCTCTCAGTTCTCTGAAAAATCCGCTCATCAGTGCACTGCATTCTTCTCTCAGAACATCTTCTGTCAGTTCCACCTGATGATTGAACTGTTCCATCTGCAAAAGATTGATCACGGATCCTGCACAGCCGGCTTTGGCATTTCTGCTTCCCATGACAACTCTGTCCAGTCTTGCCTGAACGATCGCTCCGGCACACATCTGGCACGGCTCTAAAGTGACATACATGGTACACCCCTCTAACCGCCAGTCTCCCATGACTTTTGCTGCTTTTCTGATCGCCAGTATTTCTGCATGGGAAAGGGTTGATCTATCAACATTTCTCCGGTTATACCCTCTGGCAATGATCTTACCTTCATGAACGATCACACATCCGATCGGGGCTTCTTCCAGCTTGTATGCTTTCTTTGCCTGCCGCAGTGCTTCCTTCATAAATTTTTCATCCGTGGAAAGTTCTTTTCTCATCTCTTACTTTCCTTCCAGATCCAGCAGTACATCTGCCAGTCTTGCAAACTGTTCCAGTGTCAATGCTTCGCCTCTGACACTTGGAGAAAGTTCCATCGTCTCGATCGCCTGTGCGATCTGTTCTTTCGAATAATGAAGTTCCGGACTGTTATTTAAACCATTAGCCAGCGTTTTTCTTCTCTGATTAAACGAAGCTCTGATCAGCCGGAACATCAGTTTTTCATCTTTAACGGTAACCGGCGGTTTTTCATGAACAGTCAGTTTAATGACTGCGGAACCGATCTTCGGTCTTGGCATAAAACAGTTCTGAGGTACATTTGCCACCAGATACGGCTCTGCATAATACTGGACTGCTAAAGACAATGCACCGTAATCTTTCGTTCCAGGACCCATCCGCATTCTGTCCGCTACTTCTTTCTGCACCATGATGGTAATGCTGTGCAGCGGCACATGGTTTTCGAACAATCCCATGATGATCGGTGTTGTAATATAATATGGCAGGTTCGCTACTACCTTGACCGGTCTTCCGCCGTTTCTTTCTTCTGCCAGTTTGTTCAGATCCACTTTCAGCACATCTTCGTTAATGATCGTCACATTATCATAAGCACTTAACGTATCCTGCAGGATCGGGATCAGCATCTTATCGATCTCGATCGCTACAACTTCTCTCGCCGCACATGCCAGATACTGTGTCATCGTTCCGATTCCGGGACCGATCTCCACTACCAGATCATCTTTGGTGATCTCTGCTGCACTGATGATCTTATCTAATACATGGGGATCTATCAAAAAATTCTGACCAAACTTTTTCTGAAAAGCAAATTCGTATTTCTGGATCACTTCCACGGTCTTTTGAGGGTTTCCAAGATATGGGGTTTTATCACTCATTACTATTCTCCTGTATATTATAAAGTTTTCTTCCGTTTTCAGCAGTTACACGGATCACTTCCTCTGCTGAGATCTGTTTGATGGCTGCAAGCTCTTCCACCACATAAGACAGTTTCGATGAATCGTTTCTCTTCGCTCTGTACGGCACCGGTGCCAGATACGGGCAGTCCGTTTCCAGAACGATCTGGGAAAGCGGTGCATATTCTGCAACTTCTTTTAATTTTTTCGCATTTTTAAACGTCAGCACACCGCCGATCCCAAGATAATATCCCATATTCAGATATTCTCTTGCCAGTTCCGTAGAATAAGAATAACAATGGATCACTCCACGAAGCTCTAACGGTTTTGCCGCGATCATCATATCCAGTGTATCTTTCGCAGCTTCCCTGCTGTGTACGATCACAGGAAGGCGTTCTTCACTGGCAAGCTCCATCTGTCTTAAAAACCAGTGTTTTTGCAAGTCATGTTTTTCTTTATCCCAGTAATAATCCAGACCGATCTCACCGATGGCTTTTACTTTCTCATGCCTGCTCCACTCTCTTAACAGAGCAAGTTTTTCTTCATCCAGTTCACCCACTTCGTCAGGATGAACACCGACTGCCGCATAAATGAACGGATATCGTTCTGCAAGCTGTATGCTCTGCTTAGAAGATGCCATACTGGCACCTACATTTACAATATACTCTACTCCTGCCGCTTTCATTCCGGACAGCAGTTCTTCTCTATCATTATCAAATGCATCTGCATCATAATGTGCATGGGTATCAAAAATCATAATTTCCTCCTAATTTAGAGGTTATTATAACATTCATATCCTACATCTGCAAACAGAATACGGTCTCCCGGAAAAATTTCCACTTCTTTTCCCGGTGCCAGTGCCACACTATTAACAAATGTGCCGTTTGTCGAATTGGCATCTGCTACAAACAGCCTGTTTTCCCGCACATAAAAACGGCTGTGGATCCGGCTGATACTGTTTCTTCCGATGTAACCATCTACCGCATCTTTCTTTTTTCCCACTAAAAAAGTGTCTTCACGAATACAAAACTCTTCATATCCCGGAAGCAGCGGCAAAAGTTTCCAGTGTCCTGCCGGCATCTGATCTAACAGGATCGTATTTCCTTCTGTCTCATTCAGGATTCTGGTACTTTCAAAATCTTCCATTTTTTCAAAAACAGGCTCTTCCGGAAAATATTTCTCCGTTTTTGGCTCTTTCAAAGGTTCTTCTTCCGTTTCTTTTTTAAGGAAAAATTTTACGATCCATCTTAAAAACCGATGCTTTTCTTTCTTCTTTGGCTGCTCCGGCTCTGTTTCTGTAAAAACAGGTTCTAAAACTTTTACTTCTTCCATATCAGGGATCGGCTCTGTTTCCGTGATCTCCTGCACTCTTCCCTTTTCCGGAAAATGTTCCCGAAGGATTTCCGTGATCGGAAACTCTCCTCTGCATACGCTCTGGTATAGATGATATGCCAGTTCAACGCCTGCGGTATCCCGATAATCCAGATTTCCAAGCATCTCTTCCAGCATTTTCCGAAACGAAGACAAAAGATCCTGTTTTTCCCACGGACAATAGCAAAAATAAAACTGCTCTTCCTTAACATAAATATGTTCCGGATCTAATACGATATTTTCCATATCCAAAAGATATTTTTTCATTTCTGCCGTCACTTCATCGATTGCCGAAAAAAGGCTCCGCAATGTCTCTGCCGTAAGTTTCACCCGCTCCGTACAATCCTTTAAAGATTGTTTTGAGGTAATATCATACATCAGCTGCAGCTCTGCGTTCACTCTCAGCACCTGCAGCGGCAGGATCCTATCCGGCTGATTTTGTATCAGCATCTCCGTTTCATAAGATTCCTGATACTGTTTTTCTTCACTGCACAAGATCAGATATGTTTTATTCAGATCTCTTTTTAATAATTCCTTCAATGAACAACTACCTCCTGTTTTTCCAAACCCACTGTTTCTTCTGCTGTTTTCCGTCATTTATTTCATCGATCAGGATCTCTCATCTTTCCGTGAAGCATCCGAAGGGTTTGTTCCGGAAAGGTACGTTCATAAACAACCAAAACCTTCACAGGAGCTTTCAAAAAACCATACTCTGCTTCATAGACCAGAGAAATTTTTGTTGTCTGAACTTTTGCTGATACGTGAAGTTTTTCTGCTCCCAGAATTCTCTTTTCTGCCAGTTCCTGTGCATTTTTTACCAACAGTTCTTCCCACTGTTCTTCTTCCGTAGTTTCTATCGTCTGAAAAATACATTCATATGCTGTCATCTTCAAAACTGCCCTGTCATACTGAAAGATTCCAAGATAACAAACGACTCCGATCAAAAGAAAACAAAATGGAAAAAGATAAGACGCTTCTACCGTCAGACTCCCTTTCATAAAAGCTGTACCCCCACAAATGCCAGAAAAAGAAACGGCAGAAAAGGCATCGGATCTTTTATAGATTTATGGAAAAAGACGATCCGAAAAATCCCATAAATTCCAGCGGTCAAAAAAGCTCCTAACAACACCGGAAACATTTGATAGCCTCCTTCGAAGATCCCAAGGATCAGGATCGTCAGACCATCTCCATAACCGATCGCCTCTTCCGTAAACTTCCCGATCAAAAGAACCGCCGCTCCGATCAAAAGACCGGACAAAAGTTCCGACCTGCTCTGATAGGAAAACAGCAGATTACACAAAACTCCGGCTATGGCAAAAATACTCAAAAATTTCACCGATAACATCTGGTTTTTCAGATCCATACAGGAACCGATCCCTAAAAATAACAGTTCCATTCCCTGTATGACATATAATTTCCAATCCATGCTCATTCCTCTTTTGATCCGCATCGGCTGCACAAACTTCTTTCTCCAACCTGACTAAACGGCACCTGCCGGATCGTTCGTTTTAAACCGCTGCAGGTTCTCTCCGAATGATAACAGTCACCTTCTGAAGTGATATAGACCATCGATCCAAAGGGTGCACTGCAAATCTCACATTTTCTATATTTTTTTCCATAAATATTTTTCAACTGATGTACTGCCGCCATCGGTGTTTTCCTGACAGACAGTTTCAAATGGGTGCAATCCCGGTACAGATGATACACCTCTCCTTCCGGTGTAATATAAACATACATTTCTTCTGCATCTGTCTTCGTAAAACCGATCCATGCTCTGCAGACCGCTTTTTCCGTGATCGTTTTGTTCTTCCAAAAGGGCTGGATCCATAACGCCTCTGCCCTTGTTGTTTTGTAGATCACGATTTCTTCCAAACTTTCTTCAGAACTGCTGCCTGCCGCCACCGCCAATTTTCTTGCTTCCGCAGCAGCCTGTACTTTCAGTTCTGCCGCAGAAGCATATTGAGAAAAAAATGAGAAGAACGCAAGCAGAATCATCAAAAACAAGGGAACGATCAGTGCCGCTTCCACTGTAAGACTCCCCTTTTTCAAGGTACACAGAAACGCCCTTTCGTTGGGGGCTTTTGATTTATACAGATCATTGTCGCTTGGGGGAGCACACATATCACTTTGAATTTTTTTCACCTTTTGCGAAAGAACGTTTCTCTGTACCCTATTTTTCATAACAAACCTGCTGTTTGATCGTATTTTCATAAATGCCGCCCTCCATCAATGGAATTTCCATAAAAAGGCTCTCGAACTGCCAGTTCCATTCTAAGTCAAACTTATCCACACAATGGTCTAAGCGAAACATTTGATATCCACATTTTTCCCGGATTTCCAACTCAATGATGTCCATACAGCGGTAAATCTTTTCTTTTTGATCCATGGTATTTAAGAACAGATACAAGTACTGCTCATATCCCATCTGGATATTTCCAAGCAAGCCTTCTTCATAAAGAGCCACTTTTTCCCCTGCAAAAATGCTTTTTGTCTCTTCCACTGCCGTTTCTATAGCTTTCGAGATCAGAAGGATTTCCCTGACCAGCCCCATCAGTGCCGCATTTCCTGTAATCCCTGCCAGTACGGCCGCTTCCGTTTCCGCCTCTGCCATTTTCTGTGCATCTTTATGAAACAGCAGATAATTTCCGCCGGCTCTTAAAAGAAAGATCCTCCACATGATATCTTCCAGATTTTTCCGGTCATCTGCTTTTCCTGCAATGATATATTCCATCTGATACTCCAAAACTTCTTTCCAGACTTCCGGATCTTCTGTACCATAATGGCTCATATATTGAAACAGATATCCATGAAACATCTGCATCTCTAAAAGTCCGGTCTTTTCTTCCGTTCCGGAACCTTTGCTTAAAGAACGGTTCAGCAGCCGTTCTTCCGGCACGATCTTTTTCTCTGACAGATCACCGGTATCTCCAAATACTGCTTCCGTCAGCATTTCTATCGAAGGAAACGACACCTCCGGCAGAGAAATATCAAACAAAGCCTCACCATCTTCTCCCGTATACTGCTGAAGGATTTTTGACGCTTCCTGTGTATTTTCTTCCAGAGCCTGTTCCAGATCGGCACTTTCACCCAAATTTTCTGAAATTCCTGTCAGCTCTTCAAAAATCTTATAACCGCTTTTTACCTTCATCAGTTCTACCGCCTGTTGAAAAAACGGAAGACCTCCTGCATCTGTTGCCCGCCGGTAATTTTCCGCACTGACATAAACGGTATTCAGTTCTTCTGCATTTTTCTGAAGATAGTTTCCTGCATGATACTCTAACGTCCCTGTCTGTTCTTTTCCCTGTTCATAATCAAGATCCAGAAAAAAGACTCCATAATGCTGAAAAAGCTCTGACTGATATTCAGAAAGAAGCGAAAATTTTGTTAATTCCATTGCCTGCTGTGCTTTCACTCTCAAAAAATAATTTCTCACACCTTCGGTCAGCACCAAGCAAAACATGAGAAATACCAGCATCGACAATGCCAAAAGAACTGTCATGGAACCTTTCTTTTCACTCATCACTTTAAAACTTTCCCACTCTGGCTTGTGATCGTCTTAAAAATGTCATTTACGATCTTTGTCATCTGCTCTTTAAAGATCAGCACCAAAGCGATCAAAACGACTAAGATCAAAATGATCTCTACCGAAGTGATCCCTTTTTCATCTTTCATAAACGCTTTTATTTTTTCCCACATATTACATCCTCCATCATCATCGAAATGATAAAAAAGCCGGAACCAGAATCATGAGAAATACCACTGCCAGCATTCCCATCATCGGAAACAGCAGCTTGGCTGCAATCTTTTCTCCCTGCTGTCTGGTCTTTCTTTTTTGTTCTTCCCATGCCTGTATCATTTCCGTATTCATTGCTTCCAAAAGATTAATACTTCCCCTTTTTTTATGAGAAATAAACAGTGCCATCAGTTTTTTATAATGGATCGTTCCTGTCCGGATCCCAAATCTTTCATAAACTTCCAACTCCGGAACTCCTTTTTGCAGTTCTCTGAGAGAAATCCTCATTTCTTCATAGATCGTTTTTTCCATTCCACGATCCTGTGCAAGCAAAACGATCCGCTCCCATGCATTACGGATACTCAGTCCGGCAGATAAGAGCATCGTAAATTTGCTGATGATCTGGGCATATTCCCGTTCCAGTTGTTCTGTCCGTTCCGCCATCTCTTTTTTCCGGTCTTTTCGGCTTCCGATTTCCAGAAATATGACAGAAACAACCGTTAAAATGCCGACATAAAGAAATGTTTTATCAAAAGGCTTTTTCCATAAGATCTTTTTCCCATCATACTCTTCCGGCAATGTGACCTTTGTTTCTTCTTCTTTGATCTCCTGAAGCAGTATCTGCTCCATCGAACTTATTTTAGGCTGAACAACGATCACCGTCTCATAATCTCTCGTATAGTTTTCACATTTTAAAACTGCTGAAACGGTCTGTTCCAACGGTTCTGAAAGTTTGACATCTTCCCTGTATCCTCCATCGGAATAAAAATATTCACTGCATTTTTCTGTCCATTCCACTTCTACCAGTCCGTCACAGAGCGTATCCGCAAAAGAAAGATCCTCTGTTACGCAAGATAGACTGTCATTTCCTGCCATCAAAACTACTGACAGCTCCTCTTCTGCTTCATTTAACAGTTCCTGTGCTTCTTGTTCCGTAAAATTTTTCGGCGGCACTTCAATGGTCATGGAAACTTCTTTCCCATCGATCCTTGCTGTCACCTGCTGCTCATAAGCCTCTTCTCCTGCATCGTTTCTAGGCAGTACATATTGCTCATCAAATGTTTGTTTCTGGAAAGACTGAAACCCTAAGATCACCGTAATCGTCAAACCTGCACCAAGGATCAGCAGATACAGCCTTTTACGGTCAGTTTTTAAATGTAAGAAGTTTTTTTCCATAAAGATAACAGCCTCCATAGATAAAAAGACAGACACTCATCACGAGAATTCCGAGCGGATTGCCATATAGATTTTTCAGCAGTCCTGCCGCACCGATCCGAAGATAGAAAATGATCGCCAGCGGAACGACTGTCATGATCTGAAATTCCAGATGCTGTTCTGCGATCGCAGCTGAAATTTCCTGCTCTGCATCGATACGTTCCTGAATCATACGAATCGTATTTTTCATGATCCCCACAATATTTCCACCGCTTCGTTTTCCGATGGAAAACACCTGTGCAAAATATTCCAGTTCTTCCATCCTGCTCCGCTCTGCAAAATCTGCCAGCATTTTTTCCAACGGTTCCCCGACTTGAATGCCTGCACAGATCCTTCTGATCTCCTGAATAAATTCTGTATTTTTTTCCGTATAACGGTTCAGATCACGCAAAGCCTCTTCAAAAGCGTTTTCAACAGAACGCCCTGTCTGCAATGCAGCGATCAGTGCATTTAGAAATTCTTTGAATTCTCCACGCATATTACGCATTCTTTTTTCTGCCTGCATACGCTTTTTCTCTTTAAAATATCCGATCATCAAAAAAATGCCCGGAATCATCGCATAAAAGGAATCGTAAAAAAGCACCGAGATCATTCCGTTTAATAACACCGCTTCCAAAAATGCTGCAAACCATTCTTTTTTTGAAAATTGATAAATCCGATAATCTTTAATCATCATCCAGTCCTGCCCGAAACAGTTTCTCTTTATGACGGAGACTGCCTGTTTTCACCCAGTCTCCTAAAATTTTACCGGATCCTTCCATGCTGTTTTCCTGATAACAATAGATCGGATTCAGCAGGATCTCTCCGTCTTTACATCCTTCGATTTCCGATATTTCCTGAACGATCCTTCTTTTATCCCGAAGCCTTTCCAGATGGATCAAAAGATCGATTCCAGAAGCCAGCTGTCTTCGTACTGCCGCTGCCGGAATTTCCATTCCCATCAGCACCATCGTTTCCAGACGATACAGCATATCTTTGGTACTGTTTCCATGTCCGGTACTCATAGATCCCTGATGTCCGGTATTGAGTGCCTGAAGCATGTCCACCGTTTCAGCTCCGCGGACTTCACCTATGATCAGTCTGTCCGGCCGCATTCGTAAACTGGCTCTCAAAAGATCTCTGATCGAAATTTCTTTACACCCTTCCACGACAGCCGTTCTCGATTCCAGACGTACCAGATTCGGCACATTGCGGATCTGCAGTTCTGCCGTATCTTCGATGGTAATGATCCGTTCATTTTTCGGTATAAAATCCGAAAGAACATTTAACAGTGTCGTTTTACCGGAACCGGTCGCACCTGAAACAAAAATATTATATTTTGCTTTCACTGCCTTTTTCAGAAACTCTGCCATCTCTGCATTTAAACTTCTTTTTTCCAGCAGATCTTCCAGTGTGATCGCATGTTTTGGAAATTTACGGATCGTGATGACAGGACCTTCCAATGCCACCGGAAAGACGGCCACGTGCACTCTTGATCCGTCTTCCAGTCTGGCATCGGCCAGAGGTGAGGCCTCATTGATCATGCGGTTACTCATCCCTGTGATCCTTACGACCAGCTCTTCCAGTCGTTCTTTTGAGATCTTCTCCTGCGGACAGGCTTCCAAGATGCCTTTGCGTTCCACAAAAATCCCATTTTCCCCATTGATCATAATTTCCGTAATCGATTCATCATCCAGCAGACGTTCTACGATATCCAGCTTACGGATGCTGTAAAACAGCTCCTGACGCAGGGAACAGCGCAGATCCAGATTGATCTTATGCCGTAAACGTGACGTTTTCAGCACCTGATCGATGACCTCCAGCACACGTTCATCGGTAACTTCTTCCGGAAAATCCAGTGCCTTTAGAACTTCTTCCTTTAATTCCCGGCACATTTCTTTTCTTTCATCTGTCATGACGGTACCAGCTTTCCTGCACATTCTGACATAAATGCCTCCAGATCCAAAGATTCCGTCTCTCTGGGAAGATAAATTTTATGAATCGAATCAATTACTTTCTCAAAATGTTCCTCCTGCAGATTCCATTCAAAATTTTTGATCTTATTTTCAGAGACCGGATCCTGCATAAGGGGAGTAAATACCTTTGTGCACTGGCTGAGCAATGAGAAAAGTCCGCATATTTCACTTCCAAAATCCAAAACCACCACCCGGTAGTCACTGTCTGATGCCAGCTTTTCCAAAAGCTCTGTCCATTCTGCCAAGGTAACACTGCGAAGATCTGCCGGTACTTTCATGGGCAGGATATAGTCATAAGAGTTTTTACTGCGTACAATGCTGTTTAACTTATACAAAAATGTTTTTTTACCCTGCCTTAAAAAATAGATCATATCCGCCAGATCCCACAGCTGTTCTTCTCCCAGCTGTTCCTCCGCTGCCGAAAAACTCTGAAGATCCAGCAAAAGCGTTTTTTTCCGGTTTCCAAAACATTCTGCCATACTTTTGGCAAGTAATGATTTTCCGCACCTTCCGACCGGAGAATAGATCCCATACACTTCAAACTCCTGCTTTGCACGATACATTCCTGTCACAGGTCTGGCATATTCTGCACAATAACAAAGCGTTTCCTTCATGATATGTTCTGCTGACTGATATTTATAGATCGTTTCGTAATCCGAAAATGCCTCATAAATTTCACCGTCAGATAGTAAAATGATCTTTCCTATATCCAGTTTTCCAATGGTTTCGCTCATCATTTTGCCGGATATGAGCAAAACCTCGATCGGAACCTGTGCGGCAAACAGCATTAATTCCTCCATAGAAGAAAATGCATGTGTCTGGAAACCAAAATTGTTTTCACAAAATGCTTCCATCAGTTTTACGGCATACCGTTCTTCCGTATCACAAACTGCAAGTATCTTTACATCCAAAATGAACCTCCGATTACTGATACAAATACGACTTCTGTGCAGCCCAAAAGTAATATTGTATAAAGAAAAATGTATGAATTTCAGAATGCTGCAAAGAATTTGAAAGAAACTATAGAAATATATAGATATACATTTTTCTGTAATAGATCATGGGGTAACAACGACCGAACTGGTCATGATGGGCTTTCCGAATGGAAATGCCCGATAAACGTTTATCTTGATTGCATCTTATCACATCATTTTGCAGAAAGAAAGACGTAATATTTCACATATTTTTTGATCGAATTTCTTCGGCATTTTTCACAATAAAGAAAAGAGTGCAACTGAAAAAACAAGCCCAAACCCACTGATTCCAAGGATTCCGATTGTCAAAAGATTCAGGAGATTTATTCCGAGATAAATTTCGACGCCAAAACCGCTCAACAAACTGTTGCATACATAAAGAGCGATCACGCCCATAACGATTCGAAGAAGAAAATTAAGGATCAGATCTTTCATAAAAAACTTCCTGTTTTTTCTTAATTCTATGTACAGCCTGTGCTTTTTATTC
>CAZWLV010000028.1:0-15314 GCA_964634715.1 uncultured Lachnoclostridium sp.
ATTTTATCATTGGCAGGCTGTGGAAAAGAAACAGTCAATGAACAGCCGGACACTTCGATTGAAGAAAGTGCAGGAGATGATTTAAAAGAAACGGAAGTGTCTGAAAAAGGGGAAACAGAAGAAAAAATGTTGGCTGTATATCCGATGCCTTCTTTAGTAAATCCGGATAATCTTCAGGATGGTACAGTAGCAATAGCTGTTGAAGAAGGAGCAATTTATTCTGATGAAGAGCAATGGAAGATGAAAGTGAGTGTTTATGATCAGGAATTGTATGACCAGACAGCGATCGAATCTTTGACAGAGGGAAGTGCCATTGTGATCGGTCAGGAAGAAGTTACGGTTACAGCGATAGAAACCAATGAACTTGGAACGGTTATTATAAACAATGGCTTAGATGAAGGCGGTTATGAACTGGTATTAAATGAAGATGGTCGCTATTATTCTATCGGATATAGTGATATAAAAAATTATTGTCTGCTCGGAGAGGCTGAACTTATGTTATCTCCGGAATTTGTTTACAAAGATGCATCAGATCTGGATGCAGGCGAAAAAGAATATACCGTATCAGAGATTGAAAAAAATGCAGTTGCATACGAAGGAACACCACATAATACGACTATTACCATTGAAAATGGAAAGGCTGTATCTATGACAAAGGTTTATACACCTTAAATAAAATCATAAGTTTCTGAAAAAGAAAAGTTTAGGACACTCTCCCTATGGAGAGTGTTCTTGCGTTCGGTATTTTATTGGCAATTTGAACTTATCTGTGTTATGATACAAATTAGGTGTAAATGCTTTACTGAAATAATGTCGGGATAGACAGAAACAGTAATAGGATCAGATTGATAAAATCCTGAAGAGGATTATCATATTTTGGAGGATTTTACGTATGAGTATGGTAAGAATGATAGAAAATGAACAGATCAGAGTGTCTGTATGTGACCATGGTGCAGAATTGTTTGGTTTTTATGATAAGGAAGCAGAAAGAGAAGTTTTATGGCAGGCAGACCCGAAGTTCTGGTCAAGACATGCACCGGTACTGTTTCCATTTGTAGGAAAATGTTCCGGCGGTTATTATACCCATCAGGGAAAACAGTATCCGATGGGACAGCACGGATTTGCCAGAGATATGGAATTTGTTTTTGAAGGACAGACAGAAAACAGTATTACCCATGTGTTAAAATCTACAGAAGAAACATTTGCCAAATATCCGTTCCATTTTGAATTAAAGATCACTCATGTGATCGATGGAAAGAAACTGACGGTACAGTGGGAAGTGAAAAATACCGGAGATGATACGATGTATTTCTCCATCGGAGGTCATCCGGCATTCAATGTTCCGGCAAGAGAAGGCGAAAAGAAGACAGATTATTTTGTAACATTCGGCGATAAAGAGAAACTTACTTATCTTCGGGTAGATCTCTCCTGTGCGGCAGCAGATATTGAAAATCCGAAAACACTGGAACTGGATGATCATAAAGTAAAGATTACGGAAAATATGTTTGAGCAGGATGCATGGATCTTTGACGAACATGCAGTTAAGGAAGTAGGTCTGGCATTTCCGGATGGAACACCGTATGTGACCATGACCTGTGATCAGATCCCAAGTTTTGGCGTATGGTCGATGCCAATGCCGGAAACACCGTTTGTATGTCTGGAACCGTGGATCGGAAGATGCGATAATAAAGGATTTCAGGGAGAATTAAAAGATAAATATGGTGTTCAGTCTTTAGCGGCTGGAAAAGTATTTCATGCTCAGTATGAGATCAAACTGGGCTAGGAGGTTTTATGAAACAGATTTGTTCGCTGGTTGAAAAACTGGATTATGAACTTCTTTCAGGAAATCTGGAAGGAGAGATCACGGAACTGGTATATGATACAAGAAAAGTCGTGCCGGGCTGTATGTTTGTCTGTATTGAAGGAACAGCTTTTGACAGTCATGAAAAGGCCGGAGAGATTGCGGCGGCAGGTGCGAAAGTGCTTGTGGTAAGCAAAGAGATCACTGTACCGGAAAATGTCACCGTGATCAAAGTAGCAGATACACGTTATGCATTGGCTCTGATCTCAGCAGCTTACTTTGATCATCCGGCAGAGACATTAAAAGTGATCGGGATTACCGGCACGAAGGGAAAAACAACAACGACATTTATGATCAAGTCGATCCTTGAAAATGCAGGATATAAAGTAGGACTGATCGGTACCATTGAAACGATCATTGGAGAGAAACATATTCCGGCAAATAATACAACACCGGAATCCTATATTGTACAGCAGTATTTTGCGGAAATGGTAAAAGCCGGATGTCAGATCTGTGTGATGGAAGTCTCTTCTCAGGGACTGATGATGCACCGTACAGCAGGAATCCCATTTGAAATCGGTATTTTTACAAATCTTGCACCGGATCATATCGGACCGAATGAACATGCTAGCTTTGAAGAATATGCAGCATGTAAGGGAATGCTCTTTTCACAGTGCAGGGTAGGGATCGCCAATGCAGATGATGAACATTTTGATCTGGTCATGAAAGACCATACCTGTACACTGGAAACGATCGGATTTTCAGAAAAAGCAGATCTTCGTGCGGAAAATGTCAAATTAGTAGGAAGACCGGGATATCTGGGAGTGACCTATGATCTGACAGGACTTTTGGATTTTCCGGTAGAGATCGACATTCCGGGGAAATTTAGTGTTTATAATTCTCTGGTTGCCATTGCCGTATGCAGGCATTTTGACATTCAGAGAGAAAATATATTAGAGGCATTAAAATATGCCAAAGCAAAGGGAAGGATCGAACAGGTAAAAGTTTCCGATGATTTTATGCTCCTGATCGATTATGCTCATAATGCCATGAGTCTGGAAAGCCTGTTATCGACTTTGAAAGAATACCATCCAAACCGTCTGGTATGTCTGTTCGGATGCGGAGGAAACCGTTCAAAGATCCGTCGTTATGAAATGGGAGAAGTTTCCGGAAGACTGGCAGATCTTACGATCGTGACCAGCGATAATCCGAGATTTGAAGAACCACAGGCGATCATTGATGACATTAAGACAGGATTGGCAAAAACAGAAGGGGCTTATATAGAGATCATTGACCGAAAAGAAGCGATCCGTTATGCCATTGAAAATGGAAAACCGGGAGATGTGATCGTTCTTGCCGGAAAAGGTCATGAAGATTATCAGGAGATCAAAGGCGTAAAATATCCGATGGATGAAAGAGTCCTGATTCAGGAAGTATTGCAGGAGCTGAAACAAAAGTAACTATGGCAGATTATGCAGGAGTCATTGTAGACATTTCACTGGAAAAACTGGATAGGGTATTTGATTACAGGATTCCGGAAGATTTAAAAGACAGTGTATTTCCGGGAGTTCCGGTATGGATTCCGTTTGGTATGGGAAACCGCCGGATCAAAGGTTTTGTAGTCCAGCTTTCAGATCAGTGCAGTTATGAACCTGAAAAAGTAAAAGAGATCCTTGGAGTCTGTGATGGTGCGGTTTCCATGGAGAGTCAGATGATCGGGCTTGCCGCATGGATGAAAGAGCGTTATGGCTGTACCATGAATCAGGCAATGAAAACGGTCATTCCGGTAAAAAATAAAGTAAAAGAACAGACCAAAGTGCTGGTTTCCATAAAGCCTGAACAGGAAACAGTTCAGGAATATATGCTGCAAAATAAAAGAAGTAAAGCGAAACTTCGTCTGTTAGAGATCTTGCTTGAGCAGGGAACGATTGAAAAAGAACAGCTTTTGAAAAAGGCAGCTACATCAGCAGCAGTATTAAAAGAACTTCAGGAACAAGAAATGATCCGTCTGGAAAGCGAAGTTGTTTATCGTCTGCCGAAAATTGCAAAAGAAGAAAGAAAGCAGATCATTTTAAATAAAGAACAGCAGGAGATCCTCGATTCTTTTTCAGAGGATATGGTTCGAAAAAGTGCAGGGATGTACCTGCTTCATGGTGTGACCGGGAGCGGGAAAACAGAAGTGTATATGGGAATGATCGAAAAAGTGCTGGATGCCGGAAAGCAGGCGATCGTGCTGATACCGGAGATTGCACTGACGTTTCAGACGGTGATGCGGTTCTATGGGCGATTTGGAGAACGAGTGTCGGTCATTCATTCAAAAATGTCTGCCGGAGAACGATATGATCAGATGGAGCGTGCCAAAAATGGAGAAATTTTCGTGATGATCGGTCCGCGTTCTGCGGTATTTACGCCGTTTCCAAATCTTGGAATGATCATCATTGATGAAGAGCATGAAAGCAGTTATAAAAGTGAAACGACACCAAAGTATCATGCAAGGGAGGTTGCAAAGAAACGCTGTGAAATGAATCATGCATTTCTGGTGCTGGGAAGTGCAACTCCTTCCGTGGAGTCTTATTTTAAAGCTTCCTGCGGTGAATACCAGCTGTTAAAACTGACAAAAAGGATCAATGACCGGGAACTTGCAAAGGTTCAGGTGGTCGATCTTAGGAAAGAATTAAAAGAAGGAAACCGTTCTGTCTTAAGCCGTACACTGAGACAGCAGATGGAACAGGTGTTAGCAAAGAAGCAGCAGATCATGCTGTTTTTAAATAGAAGAGGACATACCGGATTTGTTTCCTGCCGCAGCTGCGGTCATGTATTGAAATGTCCTCATTGTGATGTATCACTGACCATTCACAGAGATCAGAAAATGCGTTGTCATTATTGCGGCTATGAGCAGCAGACAGTGAAGCACTGTCCGGAATGCGGTTCGCCTTATATCGGCGGATTTCGTGCCGGAACACAGGCGATCGAAGAAGTGGTGCGAAAAGAATTTCCTTATGCGAAGATCGTTCGCATGGATCTGGATACGACACGGAGAAAGGGCAGTTATGAGCAGATTCTGGAAAGTTTTGCGAAAAAAGAAGCAGATATCCTGATCGGCACGCAGATGATCGTGAAAGGACATGATTTTCCGGCGGTGACGCTGGTAGGGGTGCTTTTAGCAGATCTTTCGCTCCATACGTCAGACTATATGGCGGCAGAGCGTACATTCCAGCTGCTGACACAGGCAGTCGGAAGAGCCGGCCGTGGGCATCTTTGCGGAAATGCCGTGATCCAGACGTATCAGCCGGATCATTATGCGGTGCAGAAGGCAGCAGAACAGGATTATGAGGCATTTTATGAACTGGAGATCGCGTACAGGGATCTGATGTCTTATCCGCCAATGTCGGGAATGATCGCAGTGCTGTTACAGTCAGAAAATGAAGAACTTCTGGAAACAGAAGCGGAAAAGATCAAGACGATGATCATGGAAATGGAGATCTCACTGCTTCGTGTGACGGGACCGTCTCCGGCAGTTGTTTCAAAGATCAGTGATGTTTACAGACGGGTGATCTATTTAAAGCATGAAGATGCAGAAAAATTGTATCAGGTGCGTACAATGATAGATGAAGCAGTCAAAAATGGAAAAATTACAAAAGAAATCAAAGTGGAATTTGATGAAAATCCGCTTTATGCATATTAGGAGGGAATTGCCATGGCATTAAGAAAAATGAGAATTATGGGCGAAGATGACTGTCTTCGCGAAGTATGCAGAGAAGTAAAAGAAGTAACACCAAAGATCGTACAGCTGGTAGATGATATGCTGGATACGATGTATGAAGAAGGCGGTGTCGGTCTTGCAGCACCGCAGGTAGGTGTTTTAAAGAGAATCGTTGTCATTGATATCGGTGAAGGTCCGATCGTGATGATCAACCCAAGGATTTTGGAAACATCAGGAAGTCAGACAGGCAGTGAAGGATGTTTAAGTTTACCGGGGAAAAATGGTACGGTAACAAGACCGATGTATGTCAAAGCAGAATTTATGGACGAAAATATGGATACGTATACCATTGAAGGCGAAGAACTTCTGGCAAGAGCCATCTGTCATGAATTAGATCATTTAGATGGAAAACTCTATATCGATCTGGTAGAAGGCAAACTTCGTGATAATGAACTTGATGGATATGATAACGAAGAGGAGTAAGAACATACATGAAAGTTATTTTTATGGGAACTCCTGATTTTTCGACAGGAGTATTGGAGAGCATTATTGCAGCCGGTCATGAAGTGACTGCGGTTGTAACCCAGCCGGACAAACCAAAAGGACGCGGACATGAAATGCAGTTTACACCGGTAAAAGAGACTGCCTTAAAGCATGGACTGACGGTATTGCAGCCAAAACGTGTAAAAGCACCGGAAGTGATAGAAGAACTGGAAAAGATTCCGGCAGATATCATTGTGGTAGTAGCATTTGGACAGATCATTCCGAAAAGCATTCTGGAAATGAAAAAATATGGATGCATTAACGTGCATGCATCGTTGCTTCCGGCATACCGTGGTGCTGCGCCGATCCAATGGGCAGTGGTAGACGGATTAAAAGAAACCGGTGTGACGATCATGCAGATGGATGAAGGTCTGGATACCGGAGATATGCTGACAAAGGTCGTTGTGCCTTTAGACGAAAAAGAGACGGGCGGATCTTTATTTGATAAATTAAGCGTTGCCGGAGCAAAGCTTTGCGTAGAAACGATGGAACTGATCGAAAAAGGAAAGGTAATTCCGGAAAAACAGGGCGAAACGACTACGGAATATGCAAAAATGATCACAAAAGATCTTGGAAAGATCGATTTTTCAAAATCTGCAGAAGAGATCGAACGTCTGATCAGGGGATTTAATCCGTGGCCGAGTGCTTATACAAAACTTGGCAGTAAAACTTTAAAGATCTGGGAAGCAGATGTTTTGAATGAAGAATATGAGGGAGCAGTTGGAGAAATCATAAAGGTATCTAAAAACGAGATCTATGTTAAGACAGGAAAAGGTACACTTTCCTTGAAAGAGATCCAGTTAGAGGGTAAAAAACGCATGACAGCGGATGCATTCCTGCGTGGTTATCAGTTAGAGAGTGGAATACTTCTTGGATAGGAGGAAACGATATGCCGTATTATGGTTATTACTATTATGACAGAACTTATATTTTGATTCTTATTGGTGCACTGATCTCCATGTTTGCATCTGCAAAGGTAAAATCTACCTATGCAAAATATGGAAAGGTGCGAAGTCATTCCGGAATGACGGCAGCCGATGCAGCCAGAAGGATTTTAGATAATGCCGGACTGCGTTATGTCCGGATCGAAAGGGTTGCAGGGGATCTGACAGATCATTACAGCCCGAAGGAACAGGTGTTAAGACTTTCTGATACAACGATCAACTCTACAAGTATTGCGGCCATCGGGGTAGCAGCACATGAGTGCGGTCATGCCATCCAGCATGCAGAACACTATGCACCATTAAATATCCGTAATGCCATCGTTCCGGCGGTCAATCTGGGAAGCAAATTGTCATGGCCGATGATCCTGCTTGGGCTGATCTTCAGTATTAGCGGACTTCTGGATCTTGGTATCATTTTCTTTTCTTTTAGTTTGATCTTTCAGATCATTACATTGCCGGTAGAATTTAATGCATCGTCAAGAGCTTTGAAGATCCTGAAAAATGATGGAATGCTGTACGAAGATGAATTAAAAGGTGCAAAAAGCGTGCTTTCGGCCGCTGCCATGACTTATGTCGCAGCAGTCGTCGCTTCTCTTTTATCCCTTCTTCGTCTGATCATACTGTTTGGAGGAAGAAGACGAGATGACTAACAGTCTGAACTTAAGAGAAATGGCACTGGAGATACTGTTGGAAACAGAAAAAAACGGTGCTTATCCGAATGTTTTGTTAAAGCAGACATTAGATAAATATTTATATATGGAAAAACAGGAACGTGCATTTTTGACACGTCTTGTAGAAGGAACGGTGGAACGGAAGATCACTTTGGAGTATTATCTGGACAGTGTTTCCAAGACACCGGTCAAAAAGATGAAACCGGTCATCCGCTGTATCATGCGGATGGCTGCTTATCAGATCTTTTATATGGATTCTGTGCCGGACAGTGCAGCCTGCAATGAAGCGGTAAAACTGGCACAGAAAAAAGGATTTCATACACTGAAAGGATTTGTCAATGGCGTTCTTCGGAATCTGGCACGTCAAAAAGAAGAAATTCTTCTGCCGGATGAAGAAAAAGAACCGTTAAAAGCATTGTCAGTGCTTTATTCTGTACCGGAATGGCTGGTAGAAAAAGTTGCTTCCGATCATGGAATGGAGAATGCGAAAAACATGTTCCAATCCCTGTATGAAAATATTGGTGCGACGACGATCCGTGTAAACAACAGCCGGATTTCTACAGAAGAATGCCGAAAACTTCTGGAAAAAGAAGGGATCAGCGTAAAAAAAGCTCCTTATGTGGAAAATGCACTGGAGATTTCCGGATACGATTCCCTAAATGACATAGAGGCTTTTGAAAAAGGATATTTTCAGGTGCAGGATGTCAGCTCGATGATGGTGGGACTGGCAGCAGCTCCGAAAAAGGGAGACTGTGTCATTGATGTATGTGCCGCTCCGGGCGGAAAGAGTATTCATATCGCAGATCTTCTCTGTGGAACCGGTCATGTGGAAGCAAGAGATCTGACAGATTACAAGATCGGTCTGATCAATGAAAATATAGAACGGTGCGGTTTAAAAAATATGACTGCAAAAAAAGCAGATGCATGTATTTTTGATGAAACGGTAAAAGGATCAGCAGATATCGTGATCGCAGATCTGCCATGTTCCGGACTGGGTGTGCTGAAGAAAAAAAGCGATATCAAATATCGTATGACTCCGTCGCAGATCGATGAACTGGTAAAACTTCAAAGAGAGATCCTGAAGAATGCAGTGGATTATGTAAAACCGGGCGGAACGCTGATTTACAGTACCTGTACGGTAGCAAAAGAAGAAAATGACGGACAGGTAGACTGGATCTTAGAAAATCTTCCGTTAAAACCGGTTTCTTTGAAAGGATGTATTGCACAAGAAGCATTGGAACATGCAGAAAGGGAAGGCTGTCTGCAGCTTTTGCCGGGAAGAGAAAAAACAGATGGATTTTTCCTTGCAAAATTTCAGAAGATTTAAAAATTCCATGTTACGGGATTAACGGAATAAAAAGAACCGTCATGGATAAATGATGATTTAAAAGATATATTTGTGAAAAAGTTTAGAATATAGGTAATAATGAAAAAAGATATAAAATCACTCAACTTGGAACAATTGACAGAAGAACTGCTGGAAATCGGCGAAAAAAAATTCAGAGCAAAGCAGATCTATGCATGGATCCATGAAAAACTGGCAGATTCTTTTGAAGAAATGACCAATCTTTCCAAGGGTCTGCGGGAAAAATTAGAAGCAGATTATACATTAAACAGTATGGAAGTGGCAGCAGTACAGACTTCTAAAATCGACGGTACACAAAAGTACCTGTTCCGTCTTCATGACGGTCATGTGATCGAGAGTGTCCTGATGAAATATCATCATGGAAATTCCGTATGCATCTCTTCACAGGTAGGCTGTCTGATGGGATGCCGTTTCTGTGCATCTACGATCGGCGGAAAAGTGCGTAATCTGGAAGCATCAGAAATGCTGGGACAGATCTATAAAATCCAGAAGCTGTCGGGAGAACGTGTCCATAACGTCGTTGTTATGGGAACAGGAGAGCCGTTGGATAACTATGACAATCTGGTACAGTTTATCAAAATGCTGACAGATGAAAATGGTCTGCATATCAGTCAGAGAAATGTGACAGTATCTACCTGCGGGATCGTTCCGAAGATCCGGGAGCTTGCAGAAGAAAAATTCCAGATCACATTAGCACTGTCACTTCATGCCACGACACAGGAAAAGAGAAAAGCACTGATGCCGATCGCAAACAAATATGACTTAAAAGAAGTGCTGGATGCATGCCGGTATTATCAGGAGCAGACAGGACGGCGTATCACGTTTGAATACAGTCTGGTAGGCGGTGTCAATGATACAAAACAGGATGCACAGGAACTGACAAAACTGGTGGGCGGTTTTTTGTGTCATGTGAACCTGATCCCGGTCAATCCGATCAAGGAACGGGATTTTGTACAGCCGGACAAAAAGGATTGTCAGGCATTTAAAAATAAGCTTGAAAAAAACGGGATTAATGTTACCATAAGAAGAGAAATGGGCAGGGACATTGACGGTGCCTGCGGACAGTTAAGAAAAAGTTATTTAGATCAGGAGAAAGGAGAAGTCGAATGATACGTTCATATGCCATGACTGACATTGGAAGAACAAGAACGGTAAATCAGGATTACGTATTTTCCAGTATGGAACCGATCGGAAATCTTTCGAATCTGTTTATTGTAGCAGACGGTATGGGCGGTCATCGGGCAGGAGATTTTGCCTCCTCCTATAGTGTGAAAAAAATATTGGAATCAGTTTCTTTAAGTTTGCAGAAAAATCCGAAAAAGATCTTTCAGGATGCCATTGAATTTGCAAATCGGGAACTGATCGAAAAAGCAAAGATCAATCCGGAATTAAAAGGGATGGGAACGACCATCGTGGCACTGACCATTGACGGCGAAAAAGCGTATGCCGCCAATGTGGGTGACAGCAGGCTTTATCTGCTGGAAAAAGAAACGCTGACACAGATCACCGTAGATCATTCTCTTGTTCAGGAAATGATCAAGATCGGTGAACTGACAAAAGAGAGTGCAAGATTTCATCCGGATAAAAACATCATTACAAGAGCAGTGGGAGCCGGAAAAGAGATTCTGGTTGATTTTTTTGAATTTCCGGTCACACGGGAAAGTATCCTGCTGATGTGTTCTGATGGACTGAGCAATATGGTAGGTGATGAAGAACTGGCTTCATTGCTCAAAAGTGCAGAGGAACCGGAAAAGATCAGTAAAAAATTGATAGAAGCAGCAAACAGAAATGGTGGCAAGGATAATATTGCCGTGATAGTGATAAATTCAGGTGAGGTATAAAGAATGTTAAAATCGGGAATGATGCTTGGCGATAGATATGAGATCCTTAATAAGATCGGTTCCGGTGGAATGTCCATTGTATACAAGGGCAGGGATCAGAAATTAAATCGTAATGTAGCTGTAAAAGTATTAAAAGCAGAATATCGTGAAGATGCAAATTTTGTTCGGAAATTCAGGGAAGAAGCACAGGCAGCAGCATGTCTTGCACATCCAAATATCGTAAATGTTTATGATGTAGGAGAAGAAATGGGGATCCATTATATTGTAATGGAGCTTGTAGAAGGCATTACGCTGAAAAATTATATCGAAAGAAAAGGAAAGCTGACCATCAGGGAAGCTACCAGTATTGCAATTCAGGTTTCCATGGGACTGGAAGTTGCTCATAACAATGATATCGTACACAGAGATATCAAGCCTCAGAATGTGATGATCTCCAAAGATGGAAAAGTAAAGGTCATGGATTTTGGAATTGCCAAAGCGGCATCTTCTGAAACCATTGCTTCTAATGCCATGGGTTCTGTACATTACACTTCTCCGGAACAGGCAAGAGGCGGATACAGTGATGCGAAAAGCGATATCTATTCTCTTGGTATCGTGATGTATGAAATGGTTACGGGCCGTGTGCCGTTTGATGGTGAAACAACGGTAGCAGTGGCAGTGAAACATTTGCAGGAAGAGATGCCGTCACCAAAGATCTTTTGTCCGGAACTGCCGGTAAGTCTGGAAAATATCATTTATAAATGTACAGAAAAGACTGCGGCAAAACGTTATGCAAATATGACAGAGCTGATCGCAGATCTCAAACAGTCACTTCAGACACCGGATGTCAATTTTGTAAAAAGGATCGATATTGATGAAGCTGCAAAGACAGTGACCATCACGAAAGAAGATTTAAACAAGATCAAAAAAGAAACCGGAAAGATCCATTTGCCGGAAGAAGAAAAAGAAAAAGTTTCTTTGGAACGTCAGAAAAAATATGAAGCAGAATCTGATGATGATGACGAAGAAGACTACGAATACGATGATGAGGATGATGACGACGATGATGATATGGATCCGCGTATGGAAAAGATCATGACCATCGGCGGAATCGTTGCGGCAGTCTTTATTCTGATCATTTGTATCATGCTTGCAGGAAAGATCATGGGATTTGGTCTGTTTTCCGGAAGATCAGATAAAAACGATGATAAACAGATCGAACAGTCAGAAGAAGATCTGATCGAAATGATCGATGTCAAAGGCAAAACATGGGATGAAGCGAAAGCAATGCTGAACAAAATGGGACTTGGAATTACTTCCGGAGGAAGCGAAGAGTCTGATGAATATGAAGAAGGACAGATCGTAAAACAGAGTGCAGAACCGGGAGAAATGGTTGAAAAAAACAGTACTATTACGGTAGTGACAGCTTCAAAGAGTACGAAGATGATCGCAATCCCAAATGTTGCAGAACAGACCAAAGAAGATGCGGCTTATCGTTTGGAACAGGAAGGTTTTCGTGTAGATACGACAGAAGAATACAGCAGCAAGATCGCTCAGGGAAAAGTCATTAAAACAACACCGGAAATCGGCAGTGAAGCAGCAGAAGGATCTACTGTAACAATGGTGATCAGTAAAGGACCGGAAATTACGTATACAACGGTTCCACCACTGACAGGAAAATCAAAAGCAGATGCAGAAGCTGCATTAAAGAATGCAAATCTGGAAGTGGGAAATGTAACAGAGGCTTTTAGTTCTGATGTTACGGCAGGTCTTGTTATAAGCCAGTCACATGGTTCCGGCACACAGGTAGAAGAAGGCAAAAAGATTGATTTTGTGATCAGTAAAGGACCGGAAATGGTAGAAGTACCGGGACTTTGGGGAAATCCAAGAGAACGTGCCATCGAAAAACTGGAAGCACTGGGACTCAAATATGAGATCACAGAGGAATACAGTGAAGAAGTAACCGGAAGAGTTTTTGAATATACACCGGGAGAAGGTGCGAAAGTTGCACCGGGTACGGTTGTAAAGATCGTGATCAGTAAAGGTCCAAAACCTGCAGAAGAGCAGAAACCGGACACAACACAGCCGGACGAAACGACAGGAGAAGGAAACAACGGTCAGACAGAAACAAACGACGGTCAGTAGGAAAAACAAAGTAGGATGCAGGGAAAGATAATCAAAGGAATCGCCGGATTTTATTACGTACAGACGAAAAACGGCATTTATGAATGTAAGGCGAAGGGCAGCTTTCGCAATCAGAAGATCAAACCGTTTGTAGGTGACGATGTAGAGATCACGGTTTTAGACGAAGAAAATAAAAAAGGAAATATGGAGAGGATTCTGGAAAGGAAAAATTTCCTGATCCGTCCGGCTGTTGCAAATGTAGATCAGACACTGGTCATTTTTGCGGCGGCCAGACCGGAGCCGAATCTGAACCTTCTGGATCGCTTTCTGATCATGATGGAACAGAAAGGGGTTCCGGTTGTGCTGGTATTTAATAAAAAAGATGCAGCAGAGCCGGAAAAACTTGCAGCACTTGCAAAAACTTATGAATCGTGCGGTTATGAGGTGCTGACAGTCAGTGCATTAGAAGAAGACGGGATTTCGCAGATCAAAGAGATCCTTCGGGGAAAGACCAGTACCGTAGCAGGTCCTTCCGGAGTGGGAAAATCTTCCATCATCAATCTCCTTCAGTCAGATGTTCATATGGAGACAGGGAACATCAGTGAAAAGATCGAGAGAGGAAAGCATACCACCCGTCATTCGGAACTGATCGCTATCGCAGAAGATACTTATATTTTTGATACACCGGGATTTAGTTCTCTTTATGTGACAGATATGGAAAAGGAAGAATTAAAAGAATATTTTCCGGAATTTGCCCCATATGAAGAAGAATGCAGATTTTTAGGATGTGTACACGTAAATGAACCGGTCTGCGGTGTGAAAAATGCACTGGAAAATGGAAAGATCAGCCGGAGCAGATATGAAAATTACAAACTTTTATATGAAGAATTAAAAGAAAACGAAAAGAGGAAATATTCATGAGAATTTTATCACCTTCACTCCTTTCAGCAGATTTCTGGAGAACAGGAGAACAATTAAAAGAACTGGAAGATGCCGGCGTAAAATGGATCCATCTGGATGTTATGGACGGTGATTTTGTACCAAGCATTTCTTTTGGAATGCCGGTGATCAAATCTTTGAGAAAACAGAGCAAACTGTTTTTTGATGTTCATATGATGGTGTCAGAACCGGGAAGATATGTAGATGATATGGCAGCAGCCGGAGCAGATATGATCACGGTTCATGTAGAAGCATGTAAACATCTTCACAGAACCGTACAGGCGATCAAAGCAAAAGGATTAAAAGCAGGTGTAGTGTTAAATCCGGCAACTTCCTTAAGTACGCTGGATCATATTCTGGAAGATGTGGATATGGTACTGCTCATGAGCGTAAATCCGGGCTTTGGCGGACAGAAATACATCCCGTCTATGACGGCAAAAATCCGTGCTTTGAAGGAAATGATCGATGCAAAAGGATTAGATATCGATATTGAAGTCGATGGCGGTGTAACACCGGATAATGTAAGAGAGATCTTAGAAGCAGGTGCCAATGTGATCGTTGCAGGAAGTGCTGTGTTTGGAGATCATATTACAGAACAGGTAGAAAAATTCCATAAAGCATTTGAGGAAGTTTAAATGAGATCATGTGTGATAATCAGCGGGGGCAGACTGGATATGCAGTTTGCCCTTGCGTTCGTAAAAAAAGAACAGCCGGAATTTTTGATCACGGCAGACAAAGGGCTGGCATTTTGTAAAGAACAGGGGATTTTGCCGACCCATATCGTAGGAGATTTTGATACCCTTGGAAAAGCACTTTTGCCGGAATATGAAGCACAGGGAGTACCGGTTTACCAATACGATCCCGTAAAAGACTATACAGATACGGAGATTGCGATCCGGCTGGCGATGGAGCTAGGAGCTGAGAAGATCCAGATCTTAGGAGCCAGTGAAGGAAATCGTCTGGATCATCTTTTTGGAAATGTACAAAGTATGATCATGCCGGCGAAATCCGGGATTGAATGTTTTATGGTAGATCTTCATAACCGTGTACGGATCGTGACAAAAGAGTTAAAGATCCGCAAGGAAGAATCCTATGGAAAATATATTTCCCTGATCCCTTTGACGACAGAGGTCACCGGTGTTACATTGACAGGATTTAAGTATCCTCTGAAAGATTATCGGTTTTGTGTGGGCGAAACAGGTTCTCTTGGAATTTCCAATGAGCTGGCAGAGGAAGAAGGCAGGATCTGTTTAAAAGACGGGATGCTGCTGATGCTGGAATGCAGTGATTAAAGCATCATAACAAATTAAAAAACCTAAAAAAACTATGAAAACACCTTGCATTTCATAGCATTGTCTGCTAAAATACAACGGTATACGCAAAAAACACGTAAAGTGGATTTC